>JAJUHG010000099.1 GCA_029267995.1 Micrococcales bacterium | reverse complement strand
GCACGAGATGGCCGCGCACCCGACCGTCTGCGGTCACCGTCAGGTCCATGAGCTCGGCCCCGAGGCCGTAGCGGATCATGCCCTCGCTCTCCGAGACCCCGTCGGGGAAGAAGACCTGCCCGCAGCTGCCAGGCCCGTCGAGCTGCGTCGGCTCAGGTCGGAAGAGCGGCACAGGGTCGGCCAGGACGAGGCGCTCCGGCCCGGTGGCGCCCACGAGGGCCGCTGCGACGTGCACCACGAAGGACTCAGGCACCGCGATGCCCGCCCACGAGGCGTCGGGGCATCGTTCGAGGACGCGCTCGCTCTCGACAAGCTCCTTGTCCGGCTGCTCCCACGACTCGGTGATCCCGACGACGGTCCCGTCGGAGCCGGTCACGACCATCCAGAGGTCGAGGGCGAGCGGCTCTGCGGCTCCTTCGGGTGGTTCCTGCCCCGGGAAGGCGGCGATGACGCTCGTGTGCAGGACGCGTGACGCCTGGACGTCGCTCGCGTCGACCTCGACGGACAGGTCCAGGTCGCCCACGGGCGCGTGCGCCTCGACCGGCACCCCGCTGAGCGCCGCGAATGCCTCGGCGGGGACCAGGCCGCACGCGGCCACGGCGTTCGGGCTCGACCCCGGGGACCGGCTCGCGGGCCCGGGCACGGAGGGGGTCGCGGCCGCGCCGACCTCGGCGCGGGGCCAGAGCTGGGCGGCCCCGACGGTGACCCCCGCCGGGGCGGCCGCCGCGGCGAGCGGGCTCGCGGCGAGGCGCGCCCGCCAGCGGCGCCGGAAGGACGCGAGCGCGACGCTCGCGTCGATGCCCGAGCTCGCGCGGGTCGCGGCGTCGGCGAGGGAGGTGAGGCGGTCCTCGAGGCTCATCGGGTCCTCCACGTGATCTCGACGTCGTCGTCCGCGTCCCGGACGACCTCCCCGAGCCGCGCGAGGCCCTGGGAGAGGTAGCGCTTGACGGTGCCCTGCGCGAGCCCGAGCACGTCGGCGACCTGCGGGACGGTCATGTCCTCGTAGAACCGCAGGACGACGCACGCGCGCTCCTGGCGGGGCAGGGTCATGAGCGCCGCGCGCAGGTCGAGCGCGTCTGCGCCGAGCGCAGGGTCGGCCTCGCTCGCGCGTGGGCCGTCCTGGCGTGTCGCGAGCGTGGGGAGCGCGTCGAGCCAGCGGCGGCGCCTGCGGTGGCCGTCGACGAAGATCGACGCGATCGCCCGGCGCACGTAGACCTCGGCCGCGCGCGCGTCGCTCAGGTCGACACCCGCGCGCGAGCGGAGCATCGTGCGCACGAGCGCCTCCTGCGCGAGGTCCTCGGCTTCCGCAAGGTCGCCCGTGAGCAGGAAGGCGTAGCCCACGAGCGCACGCCCGCGCTCCTCGGCGATCTCGGCGAGCAAGGTGTCGCGCCGCATACGTCTCCCGTCGGTCGGTGCTCAGTGTGTCAACGACCGGGGAGCGCGAACCGTTGTCCTGGTGGACAGCGCCGGTCAGCCGCTGAACGCGAGCTCGACGGGGTTCGCGACCACGATCACCGGCTCGGACGGCGGCGTGAACGCCTCGCCCTCGGCCGTGACGACCTCCTTGAGCACCGCCGTGACGAAGGGCCACGCGGTGTAGGTGCCGTCGATCGTGACCTCGTCAGAGCCCACGAGCTGCCCGTCGGGGTCGCACGTCGCGAGGGAGGACCCCGCGCTCACGGTTGCCGGCTCGTCGCCCGCCTCGAGCAGCTCGACGTCGACCGTGTCGGGCACGAGGAACCCCGCGACGAGGCCGTCAGGGTCGACGAGGGCGACCGTGACCCCCGCGGACACGTTCGCGAGGATCGTCGCGCCGTCGGCCGCACCGACCGTCCCGACGATCTGCGCGCCCGGCTCCCACGGTGCGGCCGGGAGGTCCGCGGCGAGCGTGAGCCCGCCCGCGTCGGGCAGCGTGTGGATCGACTCGGGTCCCGGGGCGTTGCACGTGAACAGGCCGCCGAAGGGGGCGGGGGTCTCCTCGATCCCGCCCAGCTCGAGCGGGTACGGCTCGCTCGCGACGCGCTCGAGGAACGGTACGCCGTCGCGCACGCCGTGCGCCTCGGCCACGCCGACCACCGAGACGCGTCCCTCGAGCGGTTCGTCGCCCGCGCACGAGGTGGTCGGGAGCGTCGTCGTCGTGCCCGTGCTCGTCGCACCGGGCGGTGTGACCGCGGGCCCGAGGCCCGTCTCGAGCGCGCCGACGACGACGCCCTCGGCGTCCACGACGAGCACGGTCCACCCGAGCTTGCTCGGCTCGGCTCCCGAGGGCAAGAAGTACTCGAGCTCGACCGCGGCGCCGTCGGCGCCCTCGCTCGCGCCCATGACCTCGGCGAAGCCCGCGTCGGCCGTCGTGGGGGTCGTGCGCTCGGCCGACTCGGCGTAGTGCGCGAGCAGCCCCTGAGCCTCGAGGTCCGTGAGCGCGAGCCCGCACACCTGCTCGGTGTCGATCGGGTCGAGCGTCATCCCGGGCGCGGGGTCGGGCGAGGTCGCCGGTCCCGTGCCGTCCGGCAGCACGCCCGGCAGGTTCGCGATCCCGACCGCGAGCGCGGCGACCGCGCACGCGGCGACCGCCACGGTGCCGGCGTAGCGTGCGGCTCGCCGACGACGGATCCGGCTCGCCATGAGCCCGACACGCGCCGTGAGCGCCTCGTCGTCGGTCGTGCGGCGGGACGCGCCCGTCTCCGCGAGGTCCTCCAGGGCGCGGGAGAGGTCGAAGCTCATCGCGTCCTCCTTCCCTGCACAGGTGTCGTCTCGATCTCCTCGCCGTCCTCCAGATGGACCGGCCCGAGGGCGTGCTCGAGCGAGCGCACCCCGTCGTGCAGGTAGCGCTTGACGCTGCCCTGGCTCAGCGAGAGGTGGTCGGCGATCTGGCGCACGGTCATGTCCTCGTAGAACCGCAGCACGACGCACGCGCGCTCCCGCGGGGCGAGCGAGCCGAGCGCCTGGAACACGTGCATGCGGTCCGTCACGAGCGCCTCGGTCCGCGCGCCGTCGTCGTCGGGCACCGCGGACAGGTGCCGGATCGCCGCCCAGTGCTTGCGGCGGCGGAAGCCGTCGAGGTAGGTCGAGAGGATCGCGCGCTTGACGTACGACTCGGCGGAGCGCACCTGCTCGACGCCGAGGCGCCCAGAGAACGTCTTGACGAGCGCGTCCTGCACGAGGTCCTCGGCCTGCGCCGTGTCCCCGCACAGCAGGAACGCGTAGCCCACGAGCGCGTGCCCGCGTTCGCGGACGAGCTCGTCGAGCAGCGGCTCCCAGCGGGCCATCGATCCTCCTCGTGCCGGGCACCCATGGTCGGGTGCCTGCTACCCACTGTGACGAACGACCCTCGAGAAAGGTTGGGGTCGTCGCTCGTCGTCAAGATTTCCACCGTAGACTCGCCCCGGATTCCCGGCGCCCGTGCCGGGTCGTTCGTGCCCAGGCCCACGAGGTCGGGCCGCACGCACACTCGTCAAGGAGGACGAATGTTGACTCTCGGGACAACGAGTCTCGTCATCGTGGGGGCGATCGCGGTCATCGCAGCACTGGCCCTCGTCTTCGCCGTGGCCCTGCGCCGCCAGGTGCTCGCCGCGGGCGAGGGGACCGCGTCGATGCAGGACATCGCGAAGGCGATCCAGGAGGGCGCACAGGCCTACCTCAACCGCCAGTTCCGGACCCTCCTGCTCTTCGCCGTGGTCGTGTTCGCCCTGCTGTTCCTGCTTCCCGGGGACGGCGGCGTCAAGCTCGGCCGCTCGATCTTCTTCCTGCTCGGGGCGGGCTTCTCCGCCGCGATCGGCTACCTCGGCATGTGGCTCGCGACGCGCGCGAACCTGCGTGTCGCCGCCGCGGCCTCGAAGGAGGGCGGGCGCGCGGAGGGGGCACGCATCGCGTTCCGCACCGGTGGCGTCGTGGGCATGAGCGTCGTGGGCCTCGGCCTCGTGGGCGCGGCCGCCGTCGTCCTCGTGTACCGCGGTGACGCCCCGGCCGTCCTCGAGGGCTTCGGCTTCGGCGCGGCCCTGCTCGCGATGTTCATGCGCGTGGGCGGTGGCATCTTCACGAAGGCCGCCGACGTCGGCGCGGACCTCGTGGGCAAGGTCGAGCAGGGCATCCCCGAGGACGACCCCCGCAACGCCGCGACCATCGCGGACAACGTGGGCGACAACGTCGGTGACTGCGCGGGCATGGCCGCGGACCTCTTCGAGTCCTACGCGGTGACCCTCGTCGCCGCGCTCATCCTCGGCAAGGCGGCCTTCGGCGAGCACGGCCTGGTGTTCCCGCTCATCGTCACCGCGATCGGTGCGCTCGTCGCGGGCCTCGGCGTCGTCATCACCAAGGTGCGCGGCACCGAGTCGGGCCTCACCGCGATCAACCGCGGCTTCTACACCTCGGCGCTCATCGGTGCGGGCCTCGCGTCCGTCGCGGCGTACGTCTACCTCCCGGCGAGCTTCGCCGACCTCGGGGTCGGCCCGCTCGCGGACCACGCGGGCGACCCGCGCCTGGTCGCCTCGCTCTCGGTGATCATCGGCGTCGTGCTCGCTGGCGTGATCCTGTGGGTCACGGGCTACTTCACGGGCACCGAGTCCAAGCCGACCCTGCACGTCGCGCGCACCGCGCTCACGGGCCCCGCGACCGTCGTGCTGTCCGGCATCGGCGTGGGCTTCGAGTCGGCCGTCTACACCGCGGGCATCATCGCGGCCGCGATCCTGGGCACCTTCCTCCTCGCGGGCGGCTCGATCACGCTCGCGCTGTTCCTCGTCGCCCTTGCGGGCTGCGGCCTGCTGACCACGGTCGGCGTGATCGTCGCGATGGACACCTTCGGCCCCGTGAGCGACAACGCTCAGGGCATCGCCGAGATGTCGGGCGACGTCACGGAGGAGGGTGCGCAGATCCTCACCGAGCTCGACGCGGTCGGCAACACGACCAAGGCCGTGACGAAGGGCATCGCGATCGCGACGGCCGTGCTCGCCGCGACCGCGCTGTTCGGCTCCTACGCCGACGCGGTCGCCTCCTCGCTGCGCGAGGTCGGCCAGGCGATCGAGGAGAGCGACGTCGTCGCCGCGATGCTCGAGTACTCGATCATCTCGCCCGTGACCCTCGTGGGTGTGATCCTCGGTGGCGCGACCGTGTTCCTCTTCTCGGGCCTCGCGATCGACGCGGTGACCCGCGCGGCCGGCGCGATCGTGTTCGAGGTGCGCCGTCAGTTCAAGGACAACCCCGGGATCATGACGGGCGAGACCCGCCCCGAGTACGGCAAGGTCGTGGACATCTGCACGAAGGACTCGCTGCGCGAGCTCGCGACGCCGGGTCTGCTCGCGGCCTTCGCGCCGATCGCCGTGGGCTTCGGCCTCGGCGTGGGCCCGCTCGCGGGCTTCCTCGGCGGTGCGATCGCCGCGGGTGTGCTCATGGCCGTGTTCCTCGCGAACTCGGGCGGCACGTGGGACAACGCGAAGAAGATCGTCGAGGACGGCCACTACGGCGGGAAGAACTCCCCCGCGCACGAGGCCGTCGTGATCGGTGACACCGTCGGTGACCCGTTCAAGGACACCGCGGGCCCCGCGATCAACCCGCTCATCAAGGTCATGAACCTCGTCGCGCTGCTCATCGCGCCGGCGATCGTCGTGATCTCGACCGGTGAGGGTGCCAACCACGTGGTGCGCATCGCGATCGCGGTGGTCGCGGCGCTCATCGCCTTCGGTGCGGTCATCTACTCGCGGCTCTACGCGGCCAAGGTCGACCGGCAGAGCAAGCTCGGCCTGCCCGACGAGTCCGACAAGATCGACGTCGTCTGAGACGCCGCCGTCGGGGCGCCCGTGTCGCGGCGTCACGGCGGGTGAAGTTGTCCGAGTGACGAGATGTGACTCCTGGGGTTCACTTCGGCCCCGGTGACCACATCTGCCACTTCACCCGCCGTGAAGCCCGGGCTGGGCGTGAACCTTGGGGGCAGGGGGCGGGCTCGGACGCCAGGGCGCAGCGCGTCGGGGCGGGTGGGGCGGCGCTCGCGGCGCGCGCGGGACAATGGCGCGGTGAACTCTCCGGACCAGCAGCTCGTCGACGACCTGCGCACCGACCTCGCGGCGGCCGGCTACACCGTCGAGGGGGTCGAGGGGTTCCTCGGGCCCGTCGCGAGCGCGGCGCTCGCCCGGGAGCAGGCCGTGCCCGCGTTGCGCGTCACCGAGCCCGCCGACGACGGCGCCCGGGGGCACGAGGGGTGTGGTCCCGCCGGTCGTGAGCGGCACGGCCTTGCGACCCTCGTGCGTACCTTCCTCCTGGGCCGTCCCACGAGCCGCGGGTTGCTCGACGCCGCGCTGCCGCGCCTCGGCACCGACGGGGCGGCACGACTCGGGCTCGTCGAGGAGGGACCCGGCGGCGTGCACCCCGTGCTCGACCTGCGGCCCTACGCCTCGAGCGACGCGACGGGCGAGCTCGAGTGGTGGATCGCCTCGGACCTCGGCGAGCTCGCGACCGGGCGTGCGCTGCGCACCGACCACGTGCTCGGGGTGGGTGGTGCCTCGCTCACGCTCGCGCAGGTCACGGTCCGCTCCCCGCGCGGGCGCGCGCTCGACCTCGGCACGGGCTGCGGGATCCAGGCGCTGCACGCCGCGCGGCACAGCACGCACGTGGTCGCGACGGACATCTCCGAGCGCGCGCTCACGATCGCCGCGCTCAACGCCGCGCTCGCGGGCGTCCGGCTCGACCTGCGTCACGGCTCGATGCTCGAGCCCGTCGCGGGCGAGCGCTTCGACCTCGTCGTGTCCAACCCGCCGTTCGTCATCACCCCGCGCGCCGCGGGCGTGCCCGAGTACGAGTACCGCGACGGCGGGGCGACGGGGGACGCCGTCGTCCGCGAGCTCGTGACGCACGTCGGCGAGGTGCTCGCCCCCGGTGGTCTCGCGCAGCTCCTCGGGAACTGGGAGGTGCCCGCGGGACAGGACTGGCGCGACGTCGTCGGGGCGTGGCTCGACGCCTCGGGGCTCGACGGGTGGGTGATCGAGCGCGAGTCCCTCGACCCCGCGCAGTACGCCGAGACGTGGCTGCGCGACGGTGGCACGACGCCCGAGCGTGACCCCGAGGGGTGGGCGCGCGCGTACGGGGCGTGGCTCGAGGACTTCGCTGCGCGCGAGGTCGGACGCATCGGCTTCGGGATAGTCACGCTGCGACGCCCCGCGCGCGGGACGCCGACGCTGCGCCGCCTCGAGGAGCACCACGGTCCCGTGCGTCAGCCGCTCGGCCCCGTGATCGAGGCCTTCCTCGCGGCGCACGACTGGCTCGAGACCACCGACGACGACGCCCTCGCGGCCACGCGGCTGCGGGTCGCCGAGGACGTCACGGAGGAGCGCTACCTCACGCCGGGCGAGGCCGACCCGCGCGTCGTGCTGCTGCGCCAGGGCGGCGGCCTCGGCCGCACGGTCCAGGTGGGCACCGCGGTCGCAGGCCTCGTCGGGGCGAGCGACGGCGAGCTCACGGTCGGGCAGATCCTCGCCGCGCTCGGCCAGCTCCTCGGGCGCGAGACGGCCGAGGTCGCGCGCGAGGTGCTCCCGGTCGTGCGCGGGCTCGTCCTCGACGGGCTCCTGCTGCGTGCGGGGCGAGCCCCGAGCGAGTGACCGTGCGCGGCGGCCCGCGCGCCGGCTCGCCCGCAGAGGCACCCCGAGACGACCCGACCCCGCCGGGCGACACGGCGGGGTCGGGCAGCGGGTGGGCGAGGAGCTACTCGCGCACGAGCTCGTAGTCGAAGCGGAAGTCGTCGTCGTGCGGCGCGACGGCCGTCAGGCGCAGCGTGTCGCCCGAGCACGCGAACTCGACCTGGCCCTCGGGCAGAGCGTTGCCGGTCTCGCCGATGAGCTCGCCGAGCCCGAGGTCGCCGAGGCCGTCCATCTCCTTGCCGTCGACGAGCACGCGCGTGACGACGTTGAAGTCGCTCGTGTCGATCGAGGTGATGCGGAACATGTCGCCCTCGACCACGTACTGCCCGGCCGTGTGGCCCGACCACGTGAACTCCATCTGCATGTCGATCGCCGAGGAGGCCGCGTCGATCGTCATGACCTGCGGCGGGTCGTACTCCTGGCGGATCGTCGACCCGTCGAAGGTCATGCGCGAGTCGCCCTCGACCGAGACCGTCTCGATCGGGCTCTCGGGGACGTTCGCCATCATCTCCGCGAAGGTGTCCTCGACCTCGGACGCGCGGTAGATCCACGTCCCCTCGAGGCACGCCGCGTCGCCCGCAGCG
>JAJUHG010000098.1 GCA_029267995.1 Micrococcales bacterium | reverse complement strand
GACCTCCCCGCCCGGGGTCGCGACGTCGGCCCCGTCGTGCCCGGGCCCGATCCCCGCGGCGACCGTGAGCCGGGCCGGGCCGCGCGCGAGGTCGCGGTCGGTGCGGCACACCCCGCGCGCGGTCCGCCGCGCGAGGGCGAGCTCACGCCCCGCGACGACCTCACCTGCGCGCAGGAGCACCCCGTGACCGACGCCCGGGACGTTCGCCGCGACGTTCGCGCAATAGTGCAGCCCCATGTGCCGGTACACGTACAGGTGCCCGCCGTCGCCGAACATCGTCGCGTTGCGCGGCGTCGGGCCGCGGAAGGCGTGCGACGCGGGGTCCTCGCCCCCGCGGTACGCCTCGACCTCGGTGATGCGTACGACGACGACGCCCTCGGGCGCGCTGCTCACGAGGAACGCGCCGAGCAGGTCGCGCGCGAGCTCGAGCGGGTCGCGGCGGAACCAGTCACGGGGCGGGGGCGGATCGGTCCAGGGCACCGGACCAGGATGCCCTCTTGACCTCGAGCACGCTCGAAGCCCGAGCGTCGAGGGCATGGAGCTCGGGATGCACGTCGCAGACTTCACGTGGGACGGCGGCGCGCAAGCGCTCGGCCCCCGCCTCGCGCGGCACGTGCGCGAGGCCGAGGAGGCCGGGGTCGCGCGCATCTCCGTCATGGACCACTTCTGGCAGCTCGGCAACGCCCTGGGCCCCTACGAGCACGACATGCTCGAGGCCTACACGACGCTCGGCTTCCTCGCCGCGCACACGACCACCGTGCGCCTCCACACGCTCGTCACGGGCGTCGTCCACCGCGCCCCGGCGGTGCTCGCCAAGCAGGTGACGACGCTCGACGTCCTCTCGGGCGGCCGCGCAGGACTCGGGATCGGCGCCGCGTGGTTCGCGGACGAGGCGCGCGGGCTCGGCATCCCCTTCGGTACGACCGCAGAGCGCTTCGAGCGCCTCGAGGAGACAGTGCAGATCTGCCTGCAGATGTGGAGCGGGTCCGAGGAGAGCTTCGCCGGGAAGCACTACACGCTCGAGCGCACGCTCAACGTCCCGCTCCCGCTCGAGCGGCCGCACCCCTACCTCATGATCGGCGGGGGCGGTGAGCGCAAGACGCTGCGACTCGTCGCACGCTACGCCGACGCGTGCAACCTCTTCCTCGCCGAGGACCTGGCCCACAAGCTCGCGGTGCTCGCCCGGCACTGCGAGGAGGCCGGCCGGGACCCGGCCTCGGTCGAGCGGACGGTCACGACGGGCATCGACCCGACGACGACGCGCGCCGAGCTGCTCGACCGGCTCGAGACCGCGCGCGAGTCAGGCGTCGCGGCCACGTACGTCTTCGCAGCCGGCTTCACCGAGCCCGGGCCCGTCGTCGAGCTGCTCGGCGAGGTTGCTCGCGAGCTCGCCTAGGTCTGCGCGGGTCGCGGGACGATCCGGCCCGCGCCGTCGAGGTGCACGTCGGCCCGCTCGCGCACCCGCTCACGCTCGAGCACGACCGCCTCGAGCCTCATCCAGCGCTCCCACTCGGTGCGCAGGTCCTCCCCGTCCCTCGCGAGCCCGCGCGCGAGGCGGGTCCGGGCGTCGGTCGAGACGTGGACGATCAGGGTCGTCCACGCGGCTGCGGCGCGCGGCGCGCTCGCGCAGCCCTCGACGACGAGCACGTCGGTCACGGGGACGACGACGTCCTCGGCCCACGCCTTCGCGTGCCAGTCGTACCGTCGGTACGAGCCGGGCCGCCCCTGCGAGAGCGGCACGAGCACCGTCGTGAGGAGCTGAGCCACACCGACCTCGAGCCCGGTCCACCCCTCGAGCATGTCGTCGAGGTGCAGCACCTCGACACTCGTGCCACGCGCACGCAGGTGCTCGGCGAGGTCGCCCGCGAGCGTCGTCTTGCCCGAGCCGGCCGGCCCGTCGACCGACACGAGGCGGGTGCGCCCGAGGCGCGACGGGCCGGCGAGAACCCGCCGCTCGAGCACGTCGAGCGTCGCGCGCGGCGTGCGAGCGCTCACGAGCCGCCCGCCCGGGACTCCTCGGCCCACCGGGCCCACGCCTCGAGGTCCTCGAGGTAGGTCGCGACGACCTGTGCGTCCGCCTCGGCCTTGGCGCGGTCCCACACGGGGTAGAAGCCGACGTCCTCGCGGCACGCGACGTCCGTGCGGGCGACCTCGCGCTCGAAGGCCTGGAGCTCGGCGAGCTCGCTCGCGAACTGCTCGCGCACCTGTGCGTAGGGCAGCCCGGTCGGGGCGGGGAACTCCTCGGCGCGCGCCTCGACGACGCGCCACGCGTCGAGCTCCCCCTCGAGGCCCGGGAAGCCCGCGTCCGCCATGCACGCGCTCCACCGGGTGAGCGCCGCGACGACCTCGGGATGGTTCTCGGCCGCGAGCCACGTGCCCTCGAGAGCCTGCTCGGCCGCCCGGAAGGCGTCCGGGACCGTCGAGGGGGAGAACGCCTCGGCGAAGGCCGTCCCCTGGCAGCCCGGTTCGCTCCCGTCGGGCGCGGCCCCGTGCATCGCCTCCCAGTACGCCTCGCTCGCCTCGGGCGAGAGGCTCGCGCGGTACGCCTCGTTCTCCTGCTGGCCCGGCACGGCACTCAGGTAGGCGAACCGGGGCGGTGCGACGCCGGGCGCCGGCTCGATCGTCTCGGCGTAGCCGAGCTCTTCGGCGAACTCGCGCGTGAGCACGATCGGACGGGAGTACACGTACCCGTCCGGGTCGACCTCGGGGGTGTACTCGAAGCCTGCCTCGGCCATGCACGTCGCGAGCAGCTCTTGCGCCTCGACGTGACGCGGGTCGGGGCGGGAGGGGTCGACGTCACCCCGGATGCGCGCCTCGAGCTCGGCGAGCGTCGGCAGATCCGGGTCCTGCGGAGCGCACGCCGGCAGCCCGAGCAGGGCGAGGAGCCCCACGAGTCCGACGACGGCGCGTCGCACGCCCTACCCCTGGGCCCACCCACGCAGCGCGGCAAGACGCTCGCGCGCCGCGTCGAGCTGCTCCGCGACGCGCGCCGGGGCGGTCCCGCCGACGGCGTCGCGCGAGGCGATCGATCCCTCGACGCTCAGCACCTCGCGGACCTCGGGGCGCAGGTGCTCGGAGATCGCCGCGAGATCGCCGTCGGACAGGTCCCACAGCTCGATGCCACGCTCCTCGCACACGCGCACGCACTCCCCCGCGACCTCGTGCGCGACGCGGAAGGGCACGCCCTCGCGCACGAGCCACTCGGCGACGTCGGTCGCGAGCGAGAAGCCCTGGGGGGCGAGCTCGGCCATGCGCTCGGTGTCGAAGGTGAGCGTCGCGACCATCCCCGCGACCGCGGGCAACAGGACGCCGAGCTGGTCGACCTGGTCGAAGACGGGCTCCTTGTCCTCCTGCAGGTCGCGGTTGTACGCGAGCGGGAGGCCCTTGAGGGTCGCGAGAAGACCGGCGAGGTCACCGATGAGGCGCCCGGCCTTGCCGCGCGCGAGCTCGGCGACGTCGGGGTTCTTCTTCTGCGGCATGATGCTCGACCCTGTCGAATAGCCGTCATGCAGCGTGACGAATCCGAACTCGCGGGTGTTCCAGAGGATGATCTCCTCGGACAGGCGCGAGATGTCGACGCCGATCATCGCCGTGATGAACGCGAACTCGGCGACGACGTCGCGGGCCGCGGTGCCGTCGATCGAGTTCTCTACCGGGCCGTCGAAGCCGAGCTCGGCCGCGACCGCCGCGGGGTCGAGCCCGAGCGAGGAACCCGCGAGCGCGCCCGAGCCGTAGGGCGAGCGCGCCGCGCGGCGGTCCCAGTCGACCCAGCGCTCGACGTCGCGCAGGAGCGGCCACGCGTGCGCGAGCAGGTGGTGCGCGAGGAGCACGGGCTGGGCGTGCTGCAGGTGCGTGCGCCCGGGCATGGGCGCCGTGGGGTGCGCGGCGGCCTGGTCGACGAGCGCGGCGACGACGTCGAGGACGAGCCCCGCGAGCCGGCGCGCCTCCTCACGCAGGTACATGCGCACGAGCGTCGCGATCTGGTCGTTGCGCGACCGGCCCGCGCGCAGCTTGCCGCCGAGCTCGGGGCCCGCGCGCTCGATGAGTCCGCGCTCGAGGGCCGCGTGCACGTCCTCCTCCTCGGGCGCCGGTCCGAAGTCGCCCGAGGCGACGTCCGCGAGGAGCTCGTCGAGCGCCGTGAGCATCCCGGAGAGCTCGGCGTCGTCGAGCAGGCCCGCACGGTGCAGGACACGCGCGTGCGCGATCGAGCCCGTGATGTCCTGACGGGCAAGGCGCCAGTCGAACTGGGTCGAGCGCGACAGCTCGGCGAGCGCCTCGGCGGGGCCTCCCGCGAACCGTCCGCCCCACAGCGCGCCGCTCGTGGTGCTCATGTCAGTCCGTCCCCGCTTCCATCGCCGCCGCGTCGAGCGCGAGCTCTTCGTCGCCCGCGACCTCGGGGTTGTCCGAGATGACCTCGGCGCCGCCCGCGGGCAGCGCCCCGAAGAGCGTGCCGTGCTCGACGAGCACCTGACCCTGGTCCGCCGGCTGCTGGGCGTACAGCTCGAGCTTCGCGCGCGAGTCGGCGATGTCGAGGTTGCGCATCGTGAGCTGGCCGATCCGGTCCGTCGGGCCGAAGGCCGCCGACTCGGTGCGCTCCATCGAGAGCTTGTCGGGGTGGTACGACAGCGCGGGGCCGTCGGTGCGCAGGATCGTGTAGTCATCGCCGCGGCGAAGACGCAGCGTGACCTCGCCCGTGACGACCGAGGCGATCCAACGCTGGATCGACTCGCGCATCATGAGCGCCTGCGGGTCGAGCCAGCGACCCTCGTACAGCAGCCGGCCCAGGCGACGTCCCTCGTCGTGGTAGGTCGCGATCGTGTCCTCGTTGTGGATCGCGTTGACGAGCCGCTCGTAGGCGATGAACAGCAGCGCCATGCCGGGCGCCTCGTAGATGCCGCGCGACTTGGCCTCGATGATGCGGTTCTCGATCTGGTCCGACATCCCCAGGCCGTGCCGCCCGCCGATCGCGTTCGCCTCGTGCACGAGCGCGACGGGGTCGGTGAAGCGGCGACCGTTGATCGCGACGGGTCGGCCGGCCTCGAAGCCGATCGTGACGTCCTCGGTCTCGATGTGCACCGCGGGGT
This sequence comes from Micrococcales bacterium, assembly GCA_029267995.1. Lineage (GTDB taxonomy): Bacteria > Actinomycetota > Actinomycetes > Actinomycetales > Cellulomonadaceae > JAAYZM01. Next base: position 3,148 of record JAJUHG010000098.1, on the reverse strand, counting down.
CCCAGAACTTCACGCCCATGATCGGCTCGACCGTCTCGAGCGAGACGTCGAGGTGCTCGAGGGTCTTGGCCTCGTGGGTCGCACCCCAGATGTTCGCGTCGGTCGAGTAGGCCTTCTCGGCACTGTCGCGATAGGGCAGCTGGTGCTCGACGAGCCACTGGCTCATCTCGGCGCGCCCGCCGAGCTCGCTCACGAAGGCCGGGTCGAGCCACGGCTTGTAGATCCGCAGCGAGGGGTTGGCAAGCAGCCCGTAGCGGTAGAAGCGCTCGATGTCGTTGCCCTTGAAGGTCGACCCGTCGCCCCAGATCTCGACGTCGTCGGCCTGCATCGCACGCACGAGGAGCGTGCCCGTCACAGCCCGGCCGAGCGGCGTGGTGTTGAAGTAGGACCGGCCGCCGCTGCGGATGTGGAACGCGCCGCTCGCGAGCGCCGCGAAGCCCTCCTCGACGAGCGCGGACTTGCAGTCGACCGCGCGCGAGATCTCCGCGCCGTACTCGAGGGCACGCCCGGGCACCTTGTCGATCTCGGGCTCGTCGTACTGCCCGAGGTCCGCGGTGTAGGTGCACGGGATCGCGCCGTGGTGGCGCATCCAGGCCACGGCGACCGAGGTGTCGAGCCCGCCCGAGAAGGCGATCCCCACCCGTTCGCCGACGGGCAGCTGCGTCAGAACCTTGCTCACGTGTCGTCCTTCGTGTCTCGTTGGTGCTCGCGGCCGCCCGCGAGGTCGAGGAAGCGCCGGGCGACGGCCGCGCCACCGTCCGGCTCCGCGCTGATGACCAGCACCGTGTCGTCCCCCGCGATCGTGCCGAGCACCCCGGGCATGACGGAGTGGTCGATCGCCGAGGCGAGGAACTGCGCGGCCCCAGGCGGGGTGCGCAGCACGACAAGGTTGCCAGAGTGCTCGGCCGTCACGAGCAGCTCGGCCGCGAGCCGGGCGAGCCGGGCCGCGAGCTGCTCGGCCGTGACGTCGACGAGCGGGGTCGGGTCGCCGCCCTCGGCAGGGATCGCGTAGGCGAGCGAGCCGTCCGCGGTGCGCACGCGCACCGCGCGCAGCTCGACGAGATCGCGCGAGAGCGTCGCCTGGGTCACGTGCACGCCGTCGTCGGCGAGCGCCGCCGCAAGCTCGTTCTGCGAGCGCACGGTCGTGGTCTGCAGCAAGCGCCTGATGAGCGCGTGCCGTGCCGCCTTCGTGCCCGGGACCGCACGGCCGCTCACGTGCGCTCCAGGAGGAAGGTCAGCAGCGCCTTCTGCGCGTGCAGGCGGTTCTCGGCCTCGTCGAACACGACCGACTGCGGCCCGTCGATCACCTCGGCCGTGATCTCCTTGCCCCGGTAGGCGGGCAAGCAGTGCAGGACGACGGCGTCGTCACAAGCCTTCGCGAGCGCCGCGGCGTCGAGCCGGAACGGGCCGAAGAGCCGCTCGGCCTCGGCCGCCTCGGTCGAGTCGCCCATCGAGACCCACGTGTCGGTCGCGAGCACGTGCGCGCCCGCAACCGCCTCGGCGAGCGAGTCCGTCACGTGCACCGAGCCCCCGGTCGACGCAGTGATCTGGCGGGCCCGCTCGAGGACGTCCGCCCGGGGCGCGCGCTCGCGCGGCGTCGCGACCCGCACGTGCAGCCCCGCCGTCGCTCCACCCAGGAGGTAGGAGTGGGCCATGTTGTTCGCGCCGTCGCCCGTGTAGGCGAGCACCGTCCCGGGCAGCGCGTCCGTGCCGCCCCTCTGCTCGGCGACCGTGAGCAGGTCGGCGAGCACCTGGCACGGGTGGAAGTCGTCGGTGAGCGCGTTGACGACCGGCACCCCCGCGGCCGAGGCCATCTCCTCGAGGCGGGACTGCGCGTAGGTGCGCCACACGACGGCCGCGACCTGGCGACCGAGCACGTGCGCGGTGTCGGCGACCGACTCGCGCTCGCCGATCTTCGCGAGACGACCGTCGACCACGACCGGGAAGCCGCCGAGCTCGGCGATCCCCACCGTGAACGAGACCTGGGTGCGCAGGGTCGGCTTGTCGAAGAGCACCGCGACCGCGCGCGGTCCCTCGAGCGGCCGTGCGGCGAAGCGGTCGGCCTTGAGGCGCAGCGCGAGCTCGAGGACCTCGCGCTGCTCGGCGGGGGCGAGGTCGTCGTCGCGCAGGAAGTGGCGTGTCATGCGGGCACCTCGAGGTGCGCGAGGAACTCGGTGAAGCTCGCGGCCTGCTCGCTGCTCAGCACGAGCGGCGGGGCGAGGCGCAGCGCGTCGGGCGCGACCGCGTTGACGACGAAGCCGGCCTCGAGCGCCGCGGCCTGGACCGCGGGGGCGACCTCGCGCGTGAGCTCGACCGCGATGAGCAGACCCTCGCCGCGCGCTCCTGCGACAAGGGGGTTGCCGCACGCGGCGAGCTCGGCCCGCCACTGCGCACCAAGGGTGCGCACGTGCTCGAGCAACCCGTCGCGCGCGATCACGCCCATCGTCGTGAGTGCCGCGACCGCCGCGACCGGGTTGCCGCCGAAGGTCGAGCCGTGCTGCCCACGCCCGAGCACGCCGCCCGCCGCACCGAACGCGATCATCGCGCCGATCGGGAAGCCTCCCCCGAGCCCCTTCGCGAGGGTCACGACGTCGGGACGAACCCCGCCGCCGAGGTGCTCGTGGTCGATCGCGAGCCACTGTCCCGTGCGCCCGATGCCGGTCTGGACCTCGTCGACCACGAGCAGCGCGCCATGGGCGCGCGTGAGCTCGCGCGCCCGCGCGAGGTAGCCCGGCGGGAGCGGGCGCACGCCCGCCTCGCCCTGCAGGGGCTCGAGGAAGAGCCCCGCGACCTCGTGGCCGCCGTCGGCGAACGCGGCCTCGAGCGCCGCGACGTCCCCGAAGGGGAGGAACTCGACACCCCCCGGAAGCGGCTCGAACGGCTCGCGGTAGGCGGACTTGTGGGTCAGGGCGAGCGCGCCCATCGTCCGGCCATGGAAGGCCCCCTCGAGCGCGAGCACGCGCGGACGCGCCGGCCCGCCGTGCAGGCGCACGAGCTTGAACGCCGCCTCGTTCGCCTCGGTGCCCGAGTTCGTGAAGAACACGCGCGAGCCCTCGGGGGCGTGCACCGTGGTGAGCAGGAGCTCGGCGAGCGAGATCTGCGGGGCCGTGCCGAAGAAGTTCGACACGTGGCCGAGCAGCCCCATCTG
>JAJUHG010000097.1 GCA_029267995.1 Micrococcales bacterium | reverse complement strand
GCCGGGGCTGACGCCCCGAGCCGCCGAAGTGGTCCCAGCCGGACCTTCCTGACCACTCCTGACCTGCGACCCGCACGCCCTCACCAGGCTCGACGCGACCGATCGGTACGAAACCCGACGGCAGGGCGCCGTCGCCGGGGAAGGTCGAGAGCAGGCCGTGGTCCTCTCCCCCCGTGAGCACCCACGTGAGCGGGTCGCTGTGCGTCGCCTGCGCGGCGGGACGCAAGGGCGCGACGAACCCGCCGAGCAGCCCAGGGTCGACGTCGACCAGGACGCCCGAGGCCCGCGCGAGACGTCCCGCGTCGCGCAGCAGCCCGTCCGAGACGTCCATCATCGCGCTCGCGCCCCCGCGCGCCGCAGCAGGCCCGGCCTCGAGCGGGCACGTGGGCCGCACGAAGGCCTCGACGAGCTCGGCGTGCCCCGCGAGGCCCGCCTCGAGCACCGCGTGCCCCGCGGCAGCCCGGCCGAGCGTGCCCGCGAGCGCGAGCACGTCACCGGGGCGGGCCCCCGAGCGCAGGACGGCCGCACGGCCCTCGAGGTCCCCGTGCACCGTGACCGCGACGACGACGGCGTCCCCCGAGGTCAGGTCCCCGCCCACGACCCCCGCACCGTGCGGGGCGCACGCCGCGGCGAGCCCCCGCGCGAGGTCGAGCACCCACGCGACCTCGACGTCGGCGGGCAGCACGAGACCGACGACGATCCCGGTCGGGCGGGCACCCATCGCGGCGACGTCCGCGAGGTTCTGCATCGCGGCACGCCAGCCGAGGTCGGCGCCCGTGCCCCACGCGCGGCGGAAGTGGCGGTCCTCGACGAGGACGTCGGTCGAGACGACCGTGCGACCGTCGGGTGCCGCGAGCACCGCGGCGTCGTCGCCCGGGCCGAGCAGCGTCGCGTCCCCGGCGGGCAGGAGCGGGAACACCTGGGCGAGGAGCGCCTCCTCGTCGAGGTCACCGACCCGGGGCTGCTTCACCCGAGCACCCTAACGCGGGTTACGGTGCTCGGGTGAAGTGGTCCCGCCTCCTGCTCGCCCTCGGTGCGCTCGCCGTCCTCACCGGCTGCGCCCAGCCCGTCACGGTGCCCGTCGCCCCCGAGGCGCACCTGCCCGACTGCGCACGTATCGTGCTCGCCCTGCCGAACCAGCTTGCGGGGCTCGAGCGCCGTCAGACGTCCTCGCAGGCGACCCGCGCGTGGGGCACCGAGGAGGTCATCACGCTACGGTGCGGCGTCGAGCCGCCCGCCCCCACGACCGAGACGTGCACGACGGCCGACGACCTGCAGGGCAACGCCGTGGACTGGGTCGCGATCGAGGGCGAGGACGGCTGGACCTTCACGACCTACGGGCGGCACCCCGCGGTCGAGGTGTTCGTGCCCGCCTCGCTCGCCGAGCAGCGCTCGACCTCGTTCCTGCTCGACCTCGGCCCTGCGGTCCAGCGCGTCGAGGCGACGCGCCACTGCATCGGCCTCGCCGACCTCTAGCGCGCAGCCCGAGCACTCACGCGCAGCGGGACCTCGCGCTCAGCGCAGGCCCGTGGGCCGCTCGAGCGCGAGCTGGACGAGCTCGTGCACGAGCTGGGGGTAGGGCACGCCCGAGCACTCCCACATGCGCGGGTACATCGAGATCGGGGTGAAGCCCGGCATCGTGTTGATCTCGTTGACCACGACGTCCCCCCCGGGGGTGACGAACACGTCGACGCGTGCCAGACCCTCGCAGCCGACCGCCTCGAAGGTGCGCCGCGCGAGATCCTGGACCCGGTCGATGACCTCCTCGGGCAGCTCGGCGGGGCAGATGAGCTCGGCGCCCGCCTCGTCGAGATACTTCGCCTCGAAGTCGTAGAAGGTGTGCCCCTCGCCCGTGACCTTGATCTCGCCCGGCAGCGAGACGCGCGGAGCCTCGCCGTTGCGCCCACCGAGCACCGCGCACTCGATCTCGCGGCCCACGACGGCGGCCTCGATCACGACCTTCGGGTCGTGCTCCTGCGCCGCCGCGATCGCCGCGGGCAGCTCGTCGAGACTCGTCACGCGCGAGATGCCGAGGCTCGAGCCCGCACGCGCAGGCTTGACGAACACCGGCAGGCCGAGCGTCGTGACGGTCTCCTCCCACGTCGCGCGGTGCTGCTCCCACTCCCCGGGCCGGATCACGGTGTACGGACCGATCGGGATGCCCTGACCCGCGAGCACGAGCTTCATGAACTGCTTGTCCATGCTCACCGCGCTCGCGAGCACACCCGCCCCGACGTAGCGGACCCCCGCGAGCTCGAGCAGACCCTGGATCGTCCCGTCCTCGCCGTAGGGCCCGTGCAGGAGCGGGAAGACGACGTCGACCGGCCCGAGCTCGCGCAGCGCACCGAGAGCGACCTCGCTCGACGCGCCCTCGCGGGCGTCGTCGTCGGCGGGCTCGGCAAGGACGCGCGCGACGGGCGGGTCGCCCGCCTGCGGGAGGACGACGCGCCCCGGGACGTCCTCGACCTCGGGCAGCACGCCGTCGACGATCGCCCAACGGTCGGGGTCGTCAGAGACCTCGACCCAACGCCCCGTGCGCGTGATCCCCACCGCGAGCACGTCGTAGCGCTCGCGGTCGATCGCCCGCAGGACACCGCCCGCGGTCACGCACGAGATGGGGTGCTCACCCGAGACCCCGCCGAAGACGACAAGGACGCGGGGACGGCGCGGGTTCGGGTTCATCGGCGAAAACCCTACCTGGGCGCCGCCCCGTCGCGGTGGAGGGTGAGCGGTACTCTTCGGGCGTGCACGACGAGAACCTCGACCCTGCGACCTACGTCGTCGCCGCCGGGCGGCCGCCGCGCACGCAGGGCAGCCCCGTCAACGTGCCCGTGACGCTCACCTCGACGTACGTCTCGACCGGCGTCCCGGTGCCGGGCGAGCCGCTCTACGCGCGCATCGACAACGAGACGTGGCACCCCTTCGAGGAGGCGCTCGGCGGGCTCGAGGGGGCCGCGGGTCCCGCGCTGCTGTTCGCCTCGGGCATGGCCGCGATCGCCGCCGCGATGAGCGTCGTCCCCGCACGCGGACGCCTCGTGATCGCCCGGCACTCCTACCAGGTCGCGCTCGGGCTCGCGCACGAGATCGGCGAGCGCCTCGAGGTCGAGGTCGTGCTCGTCGACGTCGACGACACCGCGCAGGTCACCGAGGCCCTCGCCCCGGGGGCCGACCTGCTGTGGGTCGAGTCGCCGACCAACCCGATGCTCGAGGTCGCCGACCTGCCCGCGCTCGTGGCCGCGGGGCACCGCGCGGGAGCGCTCGTGGGGGTCGACAACACCTTCGCGACCCCGCTCGGCCAGCGGCCCCTGCGGCTCGGCGCGGACCTCGTCGTGCACTCGGTGACCAAGGCGCTCGCAGGGCACAGCGACGTCGTGCTCGGTGCGGTCGCGACGCGCGAGCCCGAGCTGCGCGAGCGCATGCACGCCTACCGCACGCTGCACGGCGCGATCGCCGGCCCGCTCGAGGCCTGGCTCGCGCTGCGCGGGCTGCGCACCCTCGCGCTGCGCATCGAGCGCGCGCAGGCCAACGCGCTCGAGCTCGCGACCCGGCTCGCGGCCCATCCCGACGTCGCCGAGGTGCGCTTCCCGGGCCTGCCGGGCGACCCGGGCCACGAGCGCGCGAAGGCCCAGATGGACGGTTTCGGCACGATCCTCGGCGTGCGCCCGCGCGGTGGCCTCGAGGCCGCCGACGCGGTCTCGGCCACGGTCGGGCTGTGGGTCCCGGCGACCTCGCTCGGCGGGGTCGAGTCGACCCTCGAACGCCGCCGGCGCTTTGCGACCGAGTCGCGCACGGTCCCGACCGACCTGCTGCGGCTCTCGGTCGGCATCGAGTCGGTCGAGGACCTGTGGGCCGACCTCGACGCCGCGCTGCGCGCGGCCCACCGGTGACCCAGGTCCTGCTCGCCTTCGTCGGGGCGAGCCTCGTCATCATCGTCTCCCCCGGGCCGGACACCCTGCTCGTGCTGCGCAACGCCGCGGCGGGCGGGCGGCGCGCCGCGGCGTGGACGACCGCGGGGATCCTCGCGGGCAACCTCGCGTGGCAGGCCGCCGTCGTCGCGGGCCTGGCCGCCCTCGTGCGCTCGAGCGAGACCGCCTACGACGTGCTGCGCTACCTCGGGGCCGCCTACCTCGTCTACCTCGGGGTGCGCTCGCTCGCGGGCTGGTGGCGGCTGCGCGACGCGCGCCTGCCCGCTCTCGTGCCCGAGCCGCTCGCTCCCGGGGCGGGCCCCGGGACCGGCGCGAGCCAGGACGCCGTCGTCGGCCGTCGCACCGCCGAGGAAGCCGCACACCCGTGGTGGTCGTGGGCCCAGCAGGGCCTCGTGACGAACCTGCTCAACGCGAAGCTCGGCGCCTTCCTCGTCGCGTTCTTCCCCCAGTTCGTGCTCCCGGGCCTCTCGCGCACCGTCGGGACGCTCGTGCTCGCGGCGGTGTTCCTGACGCTCGCCGCGGCCTGGTTCGCGGTGCTGCTCCTCGCGCTCGGCCGGCTCGGGCCGTGGATCTCACGCCCGCGCGTGCGGCGCACGATCGGCGGGCTGAGCGGTCTCGTGCTCGTGGCCATGGGCGCGCTCGTCGCGCTCGGCCACTGAGCTAGCGGCGTTCGTCCTTGCGCGGGCGGGCGAGCAGACGCGGGGCGAGGTCCTCGATCGCGATGCGACCTGCGAGCAGGTCGTGCACCGCCTCGGTGATGGGCATCTCGACGCCCACGGACTCGGCGAGCTGGCGCACCGACTCGGCGGACTTGACGCCCTCCGCGGTCCCGCCCGTCGCGACGATCGCCTCCTCGAGGGTCAGCCCCTTGCCCATGTGCACGCCGAGCGTGTGGTTGCGCGAGAGCGGCGAGGCGCACGTCGCCATGAGGTCGCCCATGCCCGCGAGCCCCGGGAAGGTGCTCGCGTCCGCGCCGAGTGCGAGGCCGAGCCGCGTGATCTCGGCCAGACCACGCGTGATGACGGTCGCCATCGTGTTGAAGCCCAGGCCACGGCCCTGCGAGATCCCGACCGCGAGCGCGATGACGTTCTTGACCGCGCCGCACAGCTCGACGCCCGTGACGTCGGAGTTCGTGTACGGCCGGAAGTAGCTGTTCGCGCACGCGCGGGCGACGAGCTCGGCGGCCTCGGGGGACGTCGAGGCGACCACGGTCGCGGTCGGCTGGTGGACGGCGATCTCGCGCGCGAGGTTCGGTCCCGAGACGACGGCGACCCGCTCGGGGGGCAGGTCGAGCACCTCGGCGAGGACCTCGCTCATGCGCAGGTCCGTCCCGAGCTCGACGCCCTTCATGAGCGAGACGACGACGGCGTCCGGCTCGACAAGCTCGGCGAACGGCGCGAGCGTCGCACGCGCGTGCTGCGAGGGGATCGCGACGAACACGATCTGCGCGCCGCGCAGCGCCTCGGCCGCATCGGTCGTCGCACGCACCTGCGCAGGCAGGTTGACCCCGGGCAGATAGGTCGAGTTGCGGTGGGCACGGTTGATCTGCTCGCACACGTGCGCGTCGCGGCCCCACAGGACGACGTCGTGCCCCGCGTCGGCGAGGACCGCCGCGAAGGTCGTGCCCCACGCGCCCGAGCCCAGCACGGCGGTGCGCAGCAGCGCGCTCACGGGTGCTCCGGCCGGGTCGCATGGTCCCCGCCGATCTTGCGGGAGACCTCGGGCGAGGTGCGCGGGTCGAAGCGCGTCGCGGGAGGCTCCTCGCCGCGGATCTCCGCGAGCTGCGCCGTGATCGCCGCCATGACACGCTCGGTCGCCTCGCGCAGCACCGCAGCCTCGAGCGGCTTGTCGTACAGGTCGGACAGGTCGACGGCTGGGCCCGCGACGACGGTCTGGAGCTTGCGCGGGAAGGGCCGCGGGAGCTTGCCGTAGCGCGGCATGAGCCGGTGCGCGCCCCACTGGGCGATCGGGATCACGGGCGCCTTGCTCACGAGCGCGAGCCGGGCGACGCCCGTCTTGCCCGTCATGGGCCACAGCTCGGGGTCGCGCGTGAGGGTGCCCTCGGGGAACACCGCGACGCACTCGCCCTCGCGCAGCGCCTCGAAGGCCGCCTCGAGCGACTCCCCCGCGCGCGAGGTGTTGCGGTACACGGGGATCTGGCCCGAGGCTCGCAGCACACGCCCGACGAAGAACACCTTGAACAGCGGCGCCTTGGCGAGGATGCGCGGCACGAAGCCGTTGTCGTACAGGAAGTGCGCGGTCGTGAGCGGGTCGGCGTAGGACATGTGGTTCGCCGCCGCGATGAAGCCCGTCTCGCGCGGGAGGTGCTCCGTGCCGGACCAGGCACGTCGGGTCACCGCGAACAGCACCGGGCGGACGATGCTCGCGATGATGCGGTAGGCGCGGTTCGCGCGGGGTGGGTGCGGCACGGGAGACGATCCTAGCCCTCGGGCACCTCGGGGCGGATCAGATCCAGCCCTTCGCGCGCGCGAGGCGCGCGGCCTCGTGGCGGTTCGCGACGCCGAGCTTCGCGGCCGCCGAGGACAGGTAGTTGCGCACCGTGCCCGGGGCGAGGGCGGCGCGAGCGGCGATCTCCTCGACCGGGGCGCCGTCCGCGGCAAGCTCGAGGACGTCGGCCTCGCGCGGCGTGAGCGGGCTCGCCCCCGCGGCGATCGCGGCCGCGGCGAGCTCGGGGTCGACGTAGCGCCCGCCCGCATGCACCTGGCGCACGACGTCGGCCAGGACCCGGGCCGAGACCGTCTTGGGCAAGAACCCGCGCACCCCCGTCTCGAGGGCACGCTTGAGGTAACCGGGCCGCCCGTGGCTCGTGACGATCACGACGCCGCACGCGGGCAGCTCGCGTGCGAGCCGCTCGGCGACCTCGATCCCGTCCAGACCAGGCATCTGCAGGTCGAGGACCGCGACGTCGGGGGTGTGCTTCGTCGCAGCCGCGAGCGCCTCGGTGCCCGAGGCGGCGACCGCGACGACGTCGAGGTCGTCCTCGAGGCGCAGGAGCGTCGCGACCGCGTCGCGGATGAGGGTCTCGTCGTCGGCGAGCAGGACGCGGATCATGGGCCCTCCTGCACGACCGGGACGCGCGCCTCGAGCCGGAACTGGCTCCCTGCCCGCTCGGTGCGCAACGTACCCGCGACCCGCTCGAGCCGTTCGGCAAGACCGACGAGGCCCGTCCCGCGCCCCTCGTGGGGGTGCGCACCGTCGTTGACGATCTCGAGCACGGCCGAGCCGTCCACGACGCGCAGGTCGATCGTGCAGCGGCTCGCCCCGGAGTGCCGCACGACGTTCGTCACGGCCTCGCGCACGACCCACGCGAGCGCCTCGTGCGTGGGCGGGGGCAGGACGGCGTCGTCGGTCGTCACGGACACCGAGACCCCCGCCGAGCCGAGCAGCGACCGGGCGCCCGCGAGCTCGGTCTCGAGGTTCGGTGCGCGGATGCCCGCGACGAGCTCGCGGACCTCGCGCAGCGCGTCCTCGGCGATGCGGCGCACCTCGCGCATCTCCTCGGCCGCGCCGTCCTTGCCCCGGCTCGCGAGCTCGGCGGCAAGCTCGGCCTTGACCGCGACGGTCGACAGCGTGCGCCCGACCGTGTCGTGCAGGTCGCGCGAGAAGCTCAGGCGCTCCTCGGCTACCGCGAGGCGTGCGTCAAGCTCGCGGCGGCGCTCCTGGTCCCACGAGACCCGGATCATCCACACCGAGCTGCGCACGCTCGCCGGGACGAACAGCATGACGACCATCGTCACGAGGATCCCGCCCACGGCCGGTGCGTCCCAGATCCCTGCGAGCCGGGCCGTGACCAACCACCCGAGCGCGACCACGACGCTCACGATCACCAGTGCGCGCCAGCTGAGCAGCGGGGCGAAGGCCGCGAGGGTCACGGCGAGCACGACGTGGACGATGATCGTCGTCCCCTCGGCGTCCGCCGCACCGGGGAACTCGAGGAGCGCAAGGCTCAGGATGACGCCCGTGAGCACCCCGAGCAGGCCGAAGCGCCACGGGCTCGGCCTGCGGCGCCCGAGCGCCGCGTCGACCGCCGAGGCAGTGGCGACCGCGGCGAGCACCGCCTGGACGACCGTCAGGGCGAGCAGTGCCCACCCGCTCGCGGGCGGTTCCTCGAGGTTCGCGAGGATGATCACGACCATCCCCGGTGCGAGCGTGAGCATGAGGTAGAGCGACCAGCGCGTGAACGCCTCGAGGCGCTCGGGGTCGCTCTTGCGCGACCAACCGAGCACCTCGGGCGCTGACGTGCGGCTCATCGGCCTCACGGTAGCGGCAGAGCCATGACTCACCGGCG
>JAJUHG010000096.1 GCA_029267995.1 Micrococcales bacterium | reverse complement strand
GCGAACCACGCCTCGTGGCCCGGCCCGTCCACGAGGCCCTCGTTCATGGTCCCCGCGAGACGACGGATGCGCGTGAGGTCCTCCGAGAGCCACCAGATCGTGTGGTTGCCCGCCATCGCGACCACGAAGCCCTCGAGCGCGGGGGCATGGACGACGTCCCACGGCGAGGTGAGGCGGATGCGCCGCGGGTCGCCGTCGTAGTCCGCGCCCGAACGGTCGACCTGCTCGCCGCCGAGCAGCCCCGGGAGCGCCGCGAAGCGCGGGCCGCCCGCGGGCAGGACGTTCTCGACGCCGCCCACCATGAACTGCTCGCCCGTGCCGGCGACCGTGCGGACGGCGCCGTCGGCGAGGCGCACCGCGCGGATCGCGTGGTTCACGGTGTCGGCGACGAGCACGTCGGCGTCGAGCCGCTCACGCAGCTGCTCAGGCACGAGGCACAGGCCGTTGGGTTCGGAGAACGCCGCCTCCGCCGGGCCGCCGTCAGTGAATCCCCGCTCGCCCGAGCCGATGCGCCGCACGAGCGACTCGCCGTCGGCCGCGAGCTCCGTGAGGCAGTGGTGGCCCGCGTCGGCGACGAGCAGGTGGCCGCTCGGCAGCCGCACGGCCTTCGCGGGGAAGCGCAGCGTCGACTCGCTCGGCGGCGGCGGGACGTACGGGCCGTCACCCCGGTGCAGCGTGCCCTTCGCCTCGTGCTCGGCGACGAGCTCGCGGACGAGCACCGCGACGTTGTTCTTGTGGCCCTCGCCGGCCATGTGGGCGACGACGTAGCCCTCGGGGTCGATCACGACGAGCGTCGGCCACGCGCGCGCCGTGTAGGCGGACCACGTGACGAGCTGCGGGTCGTCGAGCACGGGGTGGTGGACCTCGTAGCGGTCGACGGCCGCCGCGAGCGCGACGGGGTCGGCCTCGTGCACGAACTTGGGCGAGTGCACGCCGATCACGACGAGGACGTCGCGGTACTCCTCCTCGAGCTCGCGCAGCTCGTCGAGGACGTGCAGGCAGTTGATGCAGCAGAACGTCCAGAAGTCGAGCAGCACGATCTTGCCGCGCAGCTCGGCGAGGCTCAGCTCGCGGCCACCCGTGTTGAGCCAGCCGCGACCCTCGAGCTCGGAGGCGCGGACGCGGGGGAGTCGATCGCTCACGCCCGTCAGTGTCCACCGAGCACGCGCGCCGTGCCGCAGGGCGTCCAGCACGCGGTCTCGCGCGTGCCTACCGTGTGCGCCCGACCGGGGCGGCCGAGGAGGGCGGCCGGCCCACGTCGGCGACGGGGCGCTCGGCGAAGCGCTCGGCGGTGAGGTCGGCGCGCTCGACGAGGTCGAGGCGGAACCAGCGGATCGCGGTGCGCAGTCGGCACCACGCAACGAGGTACCACGCACCGAGCGTGTGGGCGAGGATCACCGGTTCGACGCGACGTGACGTCAGGGTCCCCGACCCGTCGCGGTAGCGGATCGCGAGGACGCGCGTGCCCGCGAGCGCCTGCTCGACCGCGCGCAGCACGTGCGGGTCCGGCGCAGCGACGCTCGCGCCGTCGTCGGCGTCCTGCGAGGGGGCGTCGTCGTCGGAGGTCCGGACCCAGACGCGTGCCGCGAGCCGCTCGGCGCGCTCGCGGTCCTGCGGGCCGAGGGTGTCCCAGAGCTTGGCCTGGGCGGTGCGGGCGTCGAGCGCGAAGGGGCTGCCGGGCGGCATGACCGCGAGCGCGACCGCGAGCGCGACGGCCTGGCTCGGGGTGAAGCTCACCGGCGGCATGCTCGCGGCGGCGTCGAGCACGTAACCGCCGCCCGGCCCGGCCTGAGCCCAGATCGGCAGGCCCGCGTGCTGGAGGGCCGAGACGTCACGCTTGATCGTGCGCTCGCTCACCTCGAACTTCCGCGCGAGCCGTGCCCCGGTCGTCCCCGCGCGGCCCGCACGGCGCAGCTCCTCGGCGATCGCGTACAGCCTGTCGGTCCGGTTCATGCTCGTGAGCCTCCCGCGACAATGGTGACAGACAGGTGTCACCAAGAAGCTTGCAGGCTGGCTCCATGAACACCACGACACCCACCACGCACCTCGTCCTCGTCCCCGGTTTCTGGCTCGGCGCCTGGGCCTGGGACGACGTCGTCGGCCCGCTGCGCGCGGCGGGCCTGACGCCCCACCCCGTGACCCTCCCGGGCCTCGCCCCGGGCGACGACCCCGCGTCGGTCACGCGCGAGGACCATGTCCGCGCCGTGCTCGACCTCGTCGCAGGCCTCGACGGCCGGGTCGTTCTCGTGGGCCACAGCGGGGGAGGCAGCATCGTCCAGCAGGTCGCGGACCGCGACCCGGGTCGCATCGCGCGGATCGTCTACGTCGACACCGGCCCGCTCGTCGACGGCGCGGTGCACGACAGCACCCTGCCCGAGGGCACCTCGAGCGTCCCGCTGCCGAGCTGGGCACAGCTCGCGGCCCAGGGCGCGAGCATCGAGGGCATCGCCGACCTCGAGGCGTTCCGCGAGCGCGCCGCGGCGCACCCGGGGAAGGTCGCGACCGAGCCCGTACGCGTGAGCGACCCGGCCCGACTCGACGTCCCCGCGACCTTCGTGTGCTGCTCGATCCCCTCGGCCGTGCTGCGCGAGAACGCCTCGCGCGAGGCGCCCTTCCACACCGAGCTCGGGGACGTCCGCGACGCGACGTGGGTCGACCTGCCCACGGGGCACTGGCCGATGCTCTCCCGCCCCGCGGATCTCGCCGCGGTGCTCGTCGACGCCGCGCGGGCCTGAGGGGTCGGGCTCAGCCGGCCGAGGCGAGGACCGCAGGCAGCTCGAGGATGCTCACGGGGCTCGTGCCCTCGTCGTGCGAGGCGGCCGTCGCGACCTGACCGAGGCGCTCCTCGACGACGCGCTCGCCAAGCACCGCGTCGAGGAACAGGAACGCGACCTGGGCGCGGTCGTCGTCCCCGAGCTCGGCGAACAGCGGGTGGCACACCTGGACGTGCACGAGCGGGGGCTCGACCACGGTCACGACACTCGTCGAGGCGAGGTCGAGCTCGCCGCCCTCGAAGCGCAGGCGCAGCGACTCGGGCTCGGGGTGCGGCTGGCGGTGGTCGGCGTACTCGAAGTCCTCGTCGGCAGGGGGCGCCGCGGCGAGCCACGCGGCGGCCGCGTCCCGCAGGTCCGGGTTGCCGCCCGCGGTCACGACGAGCACGTGCCGCGCGGTGCGCCCGGGCCCCGTCGCGACCGCGAGGTCACCGATCGCGCTCACGCGCGCACCGAGCGCCTCGCCGAGCGCCGCGAGCCGCTCGGAGTCGCCGCGACCCGAGAAGATCTCGGCCGCCTCGGCCTTGCCGCCCGCGAGCCACCACTGCCAGAACTCCGCGATCGCGGCCTCGGTGCCCGGCTCGTCGCCCGCGCCGTTGCTGTCCTTGCGGCTGAACAATCCCATGGTGCGCCAACCTACCGGCCGGTTCCCTACGTCGCAGCGAGCGTCGGCCGATTCACCCGGAACAACCCATTCCTCCGCTTGATACGAAACATCCCGTCCGGTTACGGTCGAAGGACCCGAGCACGTCCGAGGACGCCGCGCCCGGCGTGAGGTGTCCGACAACACGCAAGGAGAAGCATGAAGCGCACCATCACGACCGCCCTGGCCGCGACCGCCCTGGGACTCGGCGGCCTCGTCGCCGCGAGCGCCCCCGCCTCGGCACAGCAGCCCGTGCGGTGCCCCACGCACGCGGGGGCCTTCACCGGCAGCCCGCTCGCCGCGCACGACGACATCAAGCGGCGCGGCTCGCTGGTCGCGGAGTACTGGGTCGGCAACAAGGCCGTCGTCGACTACCGGATCGACGGACGCTACGAGCGGTTCGAGACGAACGGGTGGCAGATCTCGCGCGAGTGCTACGACACCAAGCCCCAGCCGCCCAAGGACGAGAAGAAGGACCAACCCACGTCCCCCACCGGCGGTAGCGGCGGCGGCGGCGGAGCCCCGGGCTACGGCGGCTTCGGCCTGACCGTGCTGTGGAGCCCGAGCACGCCCAACACGGGCAAGGTGACCGTCGGACCCGTCGAGAGCGTCAGCTGACACGCACCCCGGCACACCTTGGCGGCTCGGTCGCGGCGGAGGGCTCAGCCTTCCCCGCGGCCGAGCCGTTGCAGCATCTCGTTGTAGGCGGCGAGTTCGGCGTCCCCGTCGCGCGCGGCCTTGCGGTCGTGGCGGCGCGCGGCGCGCTCGTCGTCCCGGGTCCACGCCCGTGCGACGAGCACCGCGAGCACGAGCACGGGGATCTCGCCGATCCCCCACGTGACCGCGCCGCCGCGTTTCTGGTCGTCGATCGCCGGTGGCCCCCACTCGCGACCCATGAGGCCGAACCAGTCGGGGGCGAGCAGCAGGTCGCCCGTCATGAGGGCCACGCCGAAGAAGGCGTGGAAGGCCATCGTGACGAACAGCAGGAGGATGCGCTGGGGGTACCCGATCCGGGCAGGCCCCGGGTCGATCCCCACGAGGGCGTTCGCGAACAGGTAGCCCGCGAGCAGGAAGTGCACCGTCATCGCGAGGTGCCCCGCGTAGGTGCGCAGCGCGAGCTCGAAGGCCGGGGAGTAGTAGAAGATCACCATCGAGCCGGCGAAGTTCACGGCCGCGACCACAGGGTGGGCGAAGAAGCCGCCCCACCGCGAGTGCACGATCGTCAGGATCCACTCGCGCGGCCCGCGGGACCCGTCGTGGCGCGGGGGCAGGGCGCGGGCCGCGAGCGTCACGGGTGCCGCGAGCACGAGGAACAGCGGGATGACCATCGCGAGGATCATGTGCTGGACCATGTGCGCGCTGAACAGCACGTGGCCGTACATCGCGGGCCCGCCGTTGCCGGTCCATGCGAGCACGAGGATCCCCGTGACCCAGCTTGCGGTGCGCCACGGGGACCACGCGTCGCCGCGTGCGCGCAGGCGCAGCACCCAGCGCACGTAGACGACGATCGCCGCGACGCACGCGAAGGTGATGAGCACGTCCCAGCGCCACTGGACGAACCACTGCTCGAAGGTCAGCTCGGGCGGCAGGCGGTGGCCCGTGACGATCTGCGCGGGGGTCGGTGCGGGCGGCGGCTCGTCGGGGACGGGGGTCTGGGTCGAGGCGAGCCCTGAGGCGACCCCGGAGACGGCGCCCATGACGGCGAGCTCGACGACGACGAGCCGCCACAGCAGGGTGCGCACCGCGCCCCCGCCCTCGAGGCGGCGGACCACCGCGAGCCGGTGCGCGAGCCCGATCCCGCCGAGCACCGCGAGCAGGGCGACCTTGACGAGCACGAGCACGCCGTAGCGCGAGCCGAGCTCGGCGAGGGTCCCGACCCGGATGACCGCGCTCACGACGCCCGAGACGGCGACCGCGGCGAGGCACCAGCCCGCGAGCACCGAGAAGCGTCGCACCGCGGGAGCGGCGTCCTTCCCGAGGCGGCCCGCGAGGAGCGCGAGCCCGAGCAGCGCCCCGACCCACACGGCCGCACCGAGCAGGTGCAGGAACAGCGAGGACAGCGCGAGCTCGTGCGAAGAGTTCTGCGAGGCGTGGCCCGTCGCGGACTGGAACGCGAAGGCGCTCACCGCGAGCGCGAGCGTCCACGCCGCGCCCGTCGGGGTCGTCACGAGCAGGGCGAGCATCGCGACGACGGCGGCGACGATCACGGTCGCGAGGAGCGAGCGACCGAGCGTGACCTCGGTCGCGAAGGACACGAGCTGGTCGACGAAGGTCGGGTCGTCGAGGCGCACCCGTCCGGCCCGGGCGTAGCTGAAGGTCAGGTGCACCGCGCTCACGAGCGTCCACGCGACCGCGAACACCCCCGCGAGCGTGAGCGAGGCGGGGTAGGCGCGCCCGTCGACCTGGGCGCGGTGCCGTGCCCCCGTGCCGGGCCCCGGGTCGCCGTCGTCGGCGGAGGTCCTGCGGGGGAGGATGCCGACCGCGAGGACGAGGCACCCGACCGCCCCGGCCGCGAGGAGGTTGCGCAGCGCGCTCACGACGGGTGTGCCCCAGCGCACCGCGGCCCCCGGGTCGCCGAGCGCGAGGGGCAGGGCGGCGCCCGAGAACCACACCGCACCGAGCGCGGCGACGATGGCGACGCCGAGCAGCACCACGAGCCGCCCGGCGGCCACGACACGACGCCGATCCACGCCCTCCACCCTAGTTCCGCCCCGCGCGTGCTCGGGCCGCGGCCAGCGGCGCCCCGAGGGCAGCGAAGCGGGCGCGGTGCACGGATTCACCCGGGGCCAGGGCAGGCG
Organism: Micrococcales bacterium; assembly: GCA_029267995.1. Classification (GTDB taxonomy): domain Bacteria; phylum Actinomycetota; class Actinomycetes; order Actinomycetales; family Cellulomonadaceae; genus JAAYZM01. The sequence goes on along the minus strand of JAJUHG010000096.1, from coordinate 2,054 downwards.
CGCCCGGTCCCACGGGGTCGCGGAGGGGGAAGCGGCTGGAATACTCGCCCGCATGACCCAGGAGACCGTGACCATGAAGGACCGCGAGCGGGCGGTCGAGCTCGTCGCCCGGATCGACGGGTTCTTCCGCCAACGCGTCGTGGGACAGTCCTCGTTGCGCCGAGCGATGGTCTCGACGCTCATCTGCTCGGGGCACATCCTGCTCGAGTCGGTGCCGGGTCTCGCCAAGACGACCGCGGCGCACACCCTCGCGGGCGCGATCTCGGGCAGCTTCCACCGCATCCAGTGCACGCCCGACCTCATGCCGAACGACATCGTCGGCTCGCAGATCTTCAACTACGGGACCAACGAGTTCACGACCCAGCTCGGGCCCGTCCACGCGAACGTCGTGCTGCTCGACGAGATCAACCGCTCGAGCGCCAAGACGCAGTCCGCGATGCTCGAGGCGATGGCCGAGCGCCAGACGTCGATCGCGGGGGAGATCTACCCCGTGCCGAGCCCCTTCATGGTGCTCGCGACGCAGAACCCCATCGAGGAGGAGGGCACCTACGTGCTGCCCGAGGCCCAGATGGACCGCTTCCTGCTCAAGGAGGTCATCAGCTACCCCGAGCCGGCCGAGGAGGTCGAGATCCTCGACCGCATCTCCGACGGCCGCCAGGAGGCCCCGCTCACCTCGCAGCCGTTGAGCCTCGACGAGGTCAGGTGGCTCCAGGACCTCGTCGACCAGGTCTACGTCGACGCCTCGGTGCGCCGGTACATCGTCGACATCGTCAACACGACGCGCCTGCGCGGGCCCGTGCCGGTCCCCGGGCTCGAGGAGCACGTGCGGGTCGGGGCGAGCCCGCGCGGGTCGATCGCCCTCATGCGCGTCGCGCAGGCCGTGGCCCTCCAGGACGGGCGCGGCCACGTCACGCCCGACGACGTGCGCGTGCTCGCCTACGCGGTGCTGCGCCACCGCATCGTGCGGACCTTCGACGCGCTCGCCGACGGCGTGACGCCCGAGTCGATCATCGACCGCGTCTTCGCGACGGTCCCGGTGCCCTGACCCGATGCCCTCGACGTCCCGGCTCACCCAGATCAGGGCGCGCCTCGCCCTGCCCGTCGTGCGACGCGCGACCGGGCTGCTCGAGGGGCGCCACCGCTCGGTGTTCCGCGGGCACGGCCAGGACTTCGACGACCTGCACCAGTACACCCCGGGCGAGGACGTCGGCGACATCGACTGGCGCGCCTCGGCGCGGGCCGGCACGCCCGTGGTCAAGCGTTACATCGCGACCTCGAACATCACGCTCGTGCTCGTGGTCGACACGGGCCGCCACATGGCCGCGACCGCCGCGAGCGGGGAGCCCAAGGCCGAGGTCGCCGCGTACGCCGCGACCGTGCTCGCCCACCTCGGGCAGGTGCGCGGGGACCGCGTCTCGCTCGTCGCGGGCGACTCGGGGCGGCTGCGCCGCATGCCTGCACGGGCCGGCTCGGAGCACCTCGAGGTCCTGCTGCGCACGGTCGAGCGGTCCTTCGACCCCGACGCCCCCGCGGGCAATCTCGCACGCCTGCTCGACCACGTGCTGCGCACGACGCGACGCCGCAGCCTCGTCGCGGTCGTCACGGACGAGGCCCGCCCGACCGCCGACGACGCCCGCGCGCTCGCCCGGGTGCGCACCCGCCACGAGGTCATGGTGGTCCAGGTGGTCGACGCCGACCCGTTCGCAGCGAGCCTGACCGACGCCGTGGCCGGGAGCCTCGCGGGCGCGTCGTCGGCCCGCACGCGAGGTCGGGCGGTGCGCGAGGTCGACGGCGCCCGGGTGCGTGACGTCGAGACAGGCCGCACCCTGCCCGCCTACCTGCGCGGCCGACGGCGGCTCGGCGAGGCGATCGCGCAGGCCCGCGTCGAGCGGCACGAGGCGACCACCGCGCGGCTGCGCTCGCTCGGGGTCGAGCACGTCGTGGTCGAGGGCACCGACGACACGGTCGACGAGGTCGTCGCCCTGCTCGCGAGGATGCGCCGTGCCGGGCGTTGAGCTCGTCGACCCGGTCGGTTACGCGGGCTGGTGGACCCT
>JAJUHG010000095.1 GCA_029267995.1 Micrococcales bacterium | reverse complement strand
GGCCACCTCGCGACACGGACGTCGCGGTCCTCGAGCTCAGTGCCCGGCTCGAGCGCACGCGTGGCGACGACGACGGCGACGCTCGGCTCGGGCGCGGGGCGCAACGCCGCGAGGGCGACGGCTCCGCACGCGAGCAGCGCGAGAGCGGTCAGCGGGACGCGCAGCCGCCAGAGCAGGAGGCGCAGAGGTGGGGGGTGGCGTGGCACGCGCTCACGCTAGGTGCGCGCCGCGCGGCGCGAGGAGGCTCGACATCCTCCTGTGGATCGAGGGGCGCCACACGTCGACCGCGCGCTGTGCCGCGCGCGGAGCCCGAGCCGGTCGCGGCATCGGCCCCGGCAGGGCGGCACCGCGCCCTCATCGAGGCGCCCCGGCCCGCCGACCTCCCGGCGTGCGCCGGACCAGACCGCGGGGGCTAGCTTGCGCCCGTCGTCGCCGAGGCCTTGGACCCGCTCGACGCAGAGCCGCTCGACGAGGACGACCCGCTCGCCGACCCGTTGCTCGAAGACCCACCCGACGACCCGTTCGACGAGGCGCCGTTCGAGGACGACCCGTTCGCCGGCACGCTCGAGCTCGACCCCGACCGCGAGTCGGTGCGGTAGAACCCCGAGCCCTTGAACACGACACCCACGCCCGTGAACAGCTTGCGCAGCGCGCCCGAGCACTCGGGGCACGTCGTGAGCGCGTCGTCGGTGAAGGCCTGGTGGATCTCGAAGGCGTGCTCGCACGCGGTGCAGCGGTAGGCGTACGTCGGCATGGTTCTCCTTGGCTGTCCGTCCGGTCTCGACCGGGCGCAGGGCGCGCCGCACATGGTAACGGTCCGGCGCCCCCGTCTATGCCCGAGGACCCTCCCAGCTCGCCCATCGCCCGTGCGTGCGGGCCCCCGCAGGTAGCCTGTGCGCGTGGCCCGCCGTCGATTCCTGCGCACCGTCGTGACCGTGACCGCCGTCGTCGTCGTCGTGATCCTCGTGGCCACGACCCTGGGCGTCACGGCGCTCGTGCGGCGGCCCCTCCCGCAGGTCAGCGGGGCCCTCACGCTCCCGGGCCTCGAGGCGGAGGTGACGGTCACGCGCGACGCGCGCGGTGTCCCGTCGATCAGGGCGACCACGGCGCGTGACCTGTTCATGGCGCAGGGCTTCACGCACGCGCAGGACCGCTTCTTCGAGATGGACTACCGCCGGCACGTGACCGCGGGGCGCATGTCCGAGCTCGTGGGGGCGAACGAGGCGGCCCTCGAGGCGGACAAGGTGATCCGCACGTTCGGGTGGCGACGCATCGCGGAGCAGGAGTGGGGGCTCGTCTCGCAGGAGACGCGCGAGTACCTGCAGTCCTACGCGGACGGGGTGAACGCCTACCTCGCGACGCGCAGCGCGCAGGCGCTCGGGATCGAGTACACGGTGCTCGGGCTGCAGGTCCAGGTCGCCGAGCCCGAGCCGTGGGACCCGATCGACTCGCTCGCGTGGCTCAAGGCCATGGCGTGGGACCTGCGCGGCAACTTCGACGAGGAGCTCGCCCGCGCGCAGTCCTACGCGGCGCTGCGGGACGTCGACCGGGTCGACGAGCTGTTCCCGGCCTACCCCGAGCAGCTCAACACCCCGATCGTCGCACCGGTCACGACGGCCTCCGCTCAGCGTCTCGCCGCCGACGACGACGCCATGTCACCTTCCGCCGACGACGGCTCGACGTTCCCTTCCGCCGACGACGGCGCCATGTCACCTTCCGCCGACGACGGCGCGTCGACCCCCGCCGACGCGTCGATCGACGCGCTCTTGGGCGACCCAGCGCTCGACCGCGCGATCGAGGCCGCCCAGCGCGCGCTCGACGCCGTCCCCGCGCTCGTGGGCCACGGCGAGGGCGTCGGCTCGAACTCCTTCGTGGTTGCGGGCGAGCACACCGCCTCAGGTCTGCCGCTCCTCGCGAACGACCCGCACCTGGGGATCAGCGCCCCGGGCATCTGGGCCCAGCAGTCGCTGCGCTGCGCGACGGTCGGGCCGCTGTGCCCCTTCGACGTCTCGGGCTTCACCTTCGCGGGCCTGCCGGGCGTGATCATCGGCCACAACGCGGACCTCGCGTGGGGTCTGACGAACCTCGGCGCGGACGTCACGGACTTCTTCGTCGAGCGCGTCACGAGCGACGGCGGGTTCCTCTACGACGACGAGGTGCTGCCGCTCGAGGTGCGCAACGAGACGATCCTCGTCAATGGCGGCGAGCCGGTCGAGATCGAGGTTCGTTCGACCGTGCACGGCCCGATCGTCTCGGACGTGTTCGACTCGATGGACGCGGTCGAGCGCATCCCAGTCCAGCGGCCCTCGGTCGTGACGCCCGCGTCCTTCGCGGTGTCCCTCGCGTGGACTGCGCTCACCCCGGGCCGCACCGCGGACGCGGTGTTCGCGATCAACCGCGCCGCGACCGCGGAGGACATCGCCGAGGCGGCCGCGCTGTTCGAGGTGCCCTCGCAGAACATCGTGTTCGCGACGGTCGACGGGCAGATCGGGTACCAGGCGCCCGGCAAGATCCCGGTGCGCCGCACGGTCCGCGACGGTTCGCTCCCCTCGGACGGCACGTGGCCGCGCCCGGGCTGGGACTCGCGCTACGACTGGCAGGGCTTCGTCGAGCCCGGGGAGATGCCCGCGATCGTCGACCCTGCGGAGGGTTTCATCGTCGCGGCGAACCAGGCGGTCATCCCCTCGGGCGAGGACCCGTTCCTCACGAGCGACTGGGACTACGGCTTCCGTTCGCAGCGCATCCGCGAGCTGCTCGCCGAGCGCATCGCCGCGGGCCCGCTCGAGGTCGCGGACATGAACGAGATCATGCTCGACGCGCACTCGGCGTACGCGGACGTGCTCGTGCCGTGGCTGCTGCCGATCACGATCGACAACGAGTTCGACGCCGCGGGCCAGGAGCTGCTGCGCGAGTGGGACCGCTCGATGGACGTCGACTCGGCTGCGGCCGTGTACCTCGCCGCGGTGTGGCAGAACCTCCTGACGCTCACCTTCCACGACGAGCTGCCCTCGACGCAGTGGCCCGACGGCGGTTCGCGCTGGCTCGAGGTCGTGCGCGGGATCCTCGAGGACCCACGCTCGCCGTGGTGGGACGACCGCACGACGGTCGGCGTCGAGGAGGGCCGCGACGAGATCCTGCTCCGTGCGCTCGTCTCGGCGCGCGCCGAGCTGACCCGGCGTCTCGGCAAGGACACCGCGGACTGGTCGTGGGGCAAGCTGCATGTCGCGGCGCCCGAGCACGCCGTGCTCGGCGGGGAGTCGCTGCCCGGGCCGATCCGTGCGCTCGTCAACCCGCGCCCGCTCGGCGTCGCGGGCGGCTCATCGATCGTCAACGCGAACGGCTGGGACGCGGCGGACCCCGACGGCTCGTTCCACGTGACGTGGTCGCCGTCGATGCGCATGGTCGTCGACCTCGCCGACCTCGACCGCTCGACGTGGGTCACGATGACAGGCGCCTCGGGCCACCCCGGCTCACGGCACTACACGGACCAGTTCACCGCGTGGGCGAAGGGCGAGACGTTCCCGTGGCCGTTCAGCCCGACCGCGGTCACCCGCGCGGCTCAGAACACGCTCACGCTGCGGCCCGCATCCTGAGCCAGCGCCACCCCTCGGGCGTCGCGACCGCGTCGACGGGCCGGTCGTGCGGCTCGACGGGCAGCGGGTGCTCCTCGCCGTCGTAGATCTCCTCGGCGTGCACGAGTGCGATCACAGGCGCACCGGGCCGTGCGTGCCCGAGGGCCCGGTCGTACCAGCCGCCCCCGTTGCCGAGCCGGTTGCCGCTCGTGTCGACCGCGAGGGCGGGGGCGAGGACGACGTCGGCCTCGGCGAGGGCCTCGGCCCCGAGGTCGGGTCCGCTCGGCTCGGGCGGGCGGCCCGGGGCGCGCTCGCGCAGGTCCTCGGCGTCGGTGAACTCGGCCCAGCCGCGCTCGAGGCTCGGGCCGAGCACGGGCAGCAGGACGCGCTTGCCCTTCGCGACGAGCTGCTCGATGAGGGGGAGCGTCCCGGGCTCGCCCGCACGCGAGGCGTAGAGCGCGACGCACGAGGCCTGGGCGACGTCCGGGATCATGATCGTGACCTTCGCGAGCCGCTCGGCGACCTCGGCCTGGACGCGCGGGGACCGGATCGAGCGGGTCGACCGGATGGCCGAGCGCAGTGCCTGCTTGACGTCGACCTCGGTGGCTCCGGCGGGCACGGTGGGGTGCGGCTGGGCGACGCTGCTCATGCCACAAGTCTGGCACGAGTTCATCTGGGAGCGGCAAAGTTCGTCCCTCACTAGGCTGAACACCATGACGATCAGCAAGGCGGTCATCCCCGCCGCCGGACTCGGTACCCGTTTCCTGCCCGCGACGAAGTCGACCCCGAAGGAGATGCTGCCGGTCGTCGACAAGCCGGCCATCCAGTACGTCGTCGAGGAGGCCGTCGCGGCGGGCCTCGACGACGTCCTGATGATCACGGGGCGGTCGAAGCACTCGCTCTCGGACCACTTCGACGGCGCGCCCGAGCTCGAGGCAGCGCTCGAGGCGAAGGGCGACACCGAACGTCTCGCGCGCGTGCGCCAGTCCTCGGGTCTCGCGGACATCCACTACGTGCGCCAGGGCGAGCCGCTCGGGCTCGGCCACGCGGTGCTCCGGGCGAAGCAGCACGTGGGCCACGACCCGTTCGCGGTCCTGCTCGGCGACGACCTCATCGACGAGCGCAACCCGCTCCTGCCGCGCATGATCGAGGTCGCCGAGCAGCGCGGCGGCTGCGTCCTGGCCCTCATGGAGGTCCCGCGCGAGCAGATCTCGCTGTACGGCTGCGCCGTGGTCGAGCAGACCGACGACGACGACGTCGTGCGCGTGACGGGCCTGGTCGAGAAGCCTGCGGTCGAGGAGGCGCCGAGCAACCTCGCGGTGATCGGGCGCTACGTGCTCGCGCCCGAGATCTTCGAGGTCCTCGAGCGCACCGAGCCGGGACGCGGGGGCGAGATCCAGCTGACCGACGCGCTCGCCGAGCTCGCGGGTGCCGACCCGGCGCAGGGCTCGGGGGTGCACGGCGTGGTCTTCCGGGGCCGGCGCTACGACACGGGCGACCGCCTCGACTACATCAAGGCCGTCGTCCAGCTCGCGGTGGCCCGCGAGGACCTCGGCCCCGAGCTGCGCGAGTGGCTCGCCGAGTACGTCGCCGGTGGCATGGCGTGAGGTCGATCCAGGACCAGCTGCAGGCGGTGCTCGCCGCCGCCCAGCCGGTCCACCCGCTCGACGTCGTCCTCGCGGACGCCGCGGGCTGTGTCCTCGCCGAGGACCTGCACGCTCCCGTGTCGGTGCCCGCACGGCCCGTCGCGGCGCACGACGGCTACGCGGTCGAGTCGGGCGCGATCGTCCAGGTGACCCCGGGGCGTCCCGTGGTCCTGCCGGTCGCGCACGACGTCGCGCCGTCGGACGACGAACCCTTGCGCCTCGCCCCCGCGCACGCGGTGCGCGTCTCCTCGGGCGGCCCGGTCCCGGTGGGCGCGGACGTCGTCGTCCCCGTCGGGTACACCGATCGCGGGACAGCACGCGTCGAGATCCACCGGCCCGTGCCTGCGGGCGAGGGCATCCGCGCGGCGGGCGCGGACGCGCGAGAGGGCGAGGTCGTGGTGCCCGCAGGGGTGCGCCTGGGCGCCTCGCAGATCGGGCTCGCCTCGGCGCTCGGGCTGCGGCGCCTGCGCGTGCACCCGCGGCCGCGTGTGGTCGTGCTCCCGGTCGGTGACGAGCTCGTCGACGCGGGCTCCCCGCACGAGTCGGGCAAGGTGCACGACGCGAACGGGCCGATGCTCACCACGGCGGCGCTCGCGGTCGGGGCGGGGGCGCACCTCGCGGCGGTCGCCCCCGACGAGCGGGCCCGCTTGCGCGAGGCGATCGAGGACCAGCTCGTGCGGGCCGACCTGCTCGTCGTCACGGGCGGGCTCGGCGACGGGCCGCACGACACGGTGCGTGACGTGCTCGGCCCGCTCGGCGAGGTGCGCTTCGACCACGTCGCGATGAGCCCGGGTCGGCGTCTGGGCTTCGGGACGGTCGACCCCGACGGGGCGGGCCTGCCCGTGCCGGTGTTCGCGCTCCCGGGCGACCCCGTCGCGGCGACGGTCGCCTTCGAGGTGTTCGTGCGGCCAGCGCTGCGCGCGATCGCGGGCTACACCGAGCTGTTCCGCACGACCGTGAGCGCGACCGCGACGCAGGGGTGGACCGTGCCGAGCGGCTTGCGCCAGTTCGTGCCCGCGACGCTCACGGGCTCGCCCGCGACGGGGTACCGGGTCGCCCCGCTCGGCGACCCGCTGCGCCCCGACCTCGGCTCGCTCGCGCGCGCGAACGCGTTCGCGGTGGTCGGTGAGCGGGCGACGCTCGTCGAGCCGGGTCAGACCGTCCACGCGCTCGTCCTGGACAGCCATGGCTGAGGGTTGGCCCGTGACGCTCGTCGAGGGCGACGTCGTCCTGCGCCCGCTGCGCCTGCGTGACGAGCGGGCGTGGTTCGAGCTGCGATCGCAGAACGCGCGCTGGCTCGACCCGTGGGAGGCGACGTCGCCCGTCCCGCTCACGGGGCCGCCGCCGACCTTCGGGCAGTACCTGCGCACGCTGCGCGCCGAGGCACGGCGTGGTCAGACCCTGCCGTTCGCGGTCGACTACCAGGGCCGGCTCGCGGGCCGGCTCACGGTCTCGCAGATCACGTACGGCGCGCTGCGCGGGGCCTCGATCGGCTACTGGGTCGGCGAGCAGTTCGCGGGCCGGGGGATCACCCCGACCGCGGTCGCGCTCGCGACCGACCACTGCTTCCGGGTGCTGGGCCTGCACCGCATGGAGATCAACATCCGCCCCGAGAACGCGGCGAGCCTGCGCGTGGTCGAGAAGCTTGGTTTCCGGGACGAAGGGCTGCGCGAGCGGTACCTGCACATCGCGGGCGAGTGGGCGGACCACCGCACCTTCGCGCTCACTGCGGAGGAGGTCCCCGGCGGGCTGCTCGCGCGTTGGCGCGAGGTGCGTCGGGCTGCGGCTCGGAGCGCCGCGAGCCCCGAGGCGGGCGGGGGAGTCACACCGGTGTAGTTCTGCGTCCCGACACGCCGCAGACCCTGCGCCGTTCGGGCGATGGCCCCGCCTACCGTCGTGGTGTGTACAGCCCGGCCGGACTTGCCGCCCTCGGTGTGGTCGGACTGTGGCTCGCGTACCTCGTGCCGCACCGGTTGCGGCATCGTCAGCAGCTCCTCGAGTCGCGGACGGACGACCGGTACTCGGGCTCGATGCGGGTCCTCGCGGTCGCCGACCGTGACGCGGACCGGCACCGGGTCCCGCCGGTCCGGACGGCCTCGGCGACGGCGCTCCTGACACCGGCACGCGGGACGAGGGTCGTGGGAGGCGAGGACATGGACAGGCCGCACGAGTCGCACGAGAGGCGCTCCGTCGACGCCGCACGCCGCATCGCGCAGCGGCACGCCCAGCGGGCCGCGTTGCTCGCCCGGCGCCGCGCCGCGGCACGACGTCGCCTCGTCCTTGTCGTCGCGCTGCTCGCGCTCACCGTGGGGGGCTGGACCGCCGTCGGGCTCGGGGCGATCGGGGCGACGTTCGCGGCCGTGCCGAGCGTCCTGCTCGTCGCGACGCTCGGGCTGGGTCGGGCCGCGGTGGTCTCGGCGCAGCGCGGTGACGCCGCGTGGGCCGCCGAGCAGGCAGCGCTCGAGCGTGCGGCACGCCCCGTCGAACGCCGCACCGGACCCGTCGTGACGGGCCGCGCGGTGCACGGGAACGACGAGGACACGCTCGTGATCGAGAAGGTCGTCGACGAGGAGCCTCGCGCCGCCGACGACGACACGTGGCAACCCGTGCCCGTGCCTCGCCCGACGTACACGCTCAAGTCGCCCGCGCCGCGCTGGGAGCCGGCTCCGCTCGAGGTGTCCGAGCGTTCGGCGGTCACGGCGGCGCGCGTCGAGGTACCTGCCCCCGCGAAGCCCGCCGCGAGCCCCGCGCCCGAGGCGAACCCTGCGCCCGAGGCAAACCCTGCGCCCGAGGCAAACCCTGGAGCCGAGCCGAGCCCCGCGGCCGCGAACCTCGACCTCGACGCGATCCTTGCGCGACGGCGCGCCGTCGGCGAGTGAGACGACCCGCCGATTTGTGAGTCACCGCGGGAGCGGTGCTAGTCTTTTCCTCGCTCAAGGGGCTGTGGCGCAGTTGGTAGCGCGTCTCGTTCGCAATGAGAAGGTCAGGGGTTCGAATCCCCTCAGCTCCACCCCGCGCACAAGGCTCGAACCCTTGCCAACGGAATCGTTGGCTGGGGTTCGGGCCTTGTCGCCGTTCTGGGTCCAGTTGAGTGCGTTGGCGTTGACCTCGGGGTCGAGGAGCATCTCGAAGGGCCGGTTGTTCTCGACGCGGAGTTCGCTGTCTTCGTCGACGTAGACGGTGCAGCGGGCGTCACGCACCGCACCGT
>JAJUHG010000094.1 GCA_029267995.1 Micrococcales bacterium | reverse complement strand
TCTCCCCCGCCCACACCACCAGGGCCCGCCTCGGGCCACGCGGAGGGGACCCGGTCGGGCGAGGCCTCGAGCACCTCGACCGCCTCGCCGCGCCAGAACCGCGCCTCGGGCGCGGCCTCGGTCAGGCGCACCCGTACCCGTTCGCCGGGCAGCGTGTGCCGCACGAACACGACTCGCCCCTCGTGGCGCGCGACGCAGTGCCCGCCGTGCGCGACCTTCCCGATCTCGAGCTCGACGAGGTCCCCGGGTGCAGCCATCACGCGTCGACCCTAGTCGCGCTGGTAGGGCACCGCCGCCACGACGACGCCGGGCACCTGCGCGAGCTGGCGCTTGATGCGGACCGTGCTCTGGTTGTGCAGCAGTCGCTCCCACCAGTGCTCGACCGCGTACTCGGGCACGTAGACCACCACGACGTCGCGCGGGCTCGCCCGACGCAGCCCGCGCACATACTCGACGAAGGGCCGGGACAGCTCGCGGTACGGCGAGTCGAGCACCTTGAGCGGCACGGGGACGTCGAGCGCGTCCCACGCCTCCTCGAGCTGGGCGACCTCGCCGCGATCGAGGGCGACCGTGACGGCCTCGAGCGTCGAGGGACGTGAGGCCCGTGCGTAGGCGACGGCTCGCACGGTCGGCTTGTGCAGGCGCGCGACGAGGACGATCGCGTGCACCCGGCTCGGCAGGGCGCGGTCGGCTGCGGGGTCCGGGTCGAGCGCGAGGTCTGCGCTCACGCGCGTGTAGTAGCGGCGCACCCACGTCATGACGGCTCCGATCCCGACGATCGCGAGGACCGTGACCCAGGCCCCGCGCGTGAACTTCGTGACGAGCACGACGACGAGCACGGTCGCCGTCATCGCGAGCCCGAGTGCGTTGAGCACGCGGGCCCGCAGCATGCGCACGCGCTCGGGGCCCGAGAGCTCGGTGCGCAGCGCGCGCGTCCAGTGCCGCACCATGCCGAGCTGGCTCAGGGTGAACGAGGTGAACACACCCACGATGTAGAGCTGGACGAGGCGCGTGACCGAGGCGTCGAGCACCCACACGAGCACGGCCGCGCCGACGCCGAGGGTGATGATCCCGTTCGAGAACACGAGCCGGTCGCCGCGCGTGTGCAGCTGGCGTGGCAGGTAGCCGTGCCGGGCGAGGACCGAGGCGAGCACGGGAAAGCCGTTGAACGCGGTGTTGGCCGCGAGCACGAGGATGACGCCCGTGAGCGCGGTGACCCCGACCGCGAGCCACGGCACGCCGTCGAGCACCGCGTGCGCGACCTGGCCGAGCACGGGGACCTGCCGATAGTCCGCAGGGACCGGTCCGCCCGCGAGCACGAGCTGGGTCGCGGGGTCCTCGACGAAGCGCACCCCGGTCGCGCGCGCGAGCAGGACCGTCCCGAGCAGGAGGGTCGCACCGATCGCACCGAGCAGGCCGAGCGTCGTCGCGGCGTTGCGCGCCTTCGGCTCGCGGAACAGCGGGACGCCGTTCGCGACCGCCTCGACGCCCGTGAGCGCCGCGCTGCCCGAGGCGAACGCCCGCAGCACGAGCAGCCCGCCCGCGAGACCGAGGAGCCCCTCGTCGAAGCCCGGCTGGGGGACGACCTCGAACACCGCGCTCGATGCCTCGGGCAGCCCACCGAGCAGGTGCCGCACCGCGCCGACCACGACGACGAGACCCGTGCCGAGCATGAACGCGTACGTCAGCAGGGCGACGCCGCGCCCCGACTGGCGGGTGCCACGCAGGTTCACGAGGGTCAGCAGCAGGACGATCCCGCACGCGAGCGCGAGCTCGGGCCCGTGCGGGAGCTCGAGCGCGGTGCCGAAGTAGTGCGCACCGGCCGAGGCAGAGACCGCGACCGTGAGGACGTAGTCGACCATGAGCGCCGAGCTCGCGAGGACCCCCGCCCGGGGACCGAGGTTCTTCGAGACGATCTCGTGGTCTCCCCCGCCCGAGGGGTAGGCGCGCACGTTCTGGCGGTAGGAGGCCACGACGGTCACGAGCACGACGACGACGGCGAGCGCTACCCAGGGCGAGACGAGGACGGCGCTCGCCCCCGCGAGCGCGAGCGTCAGGAAGATCTCGTCGGGGGCGTACGCGACGCTCGACAGCGCGTCCGAGGCGAACACCGGCAGCGCGAGCCGTTTCGGCAGGAGCGTGCGCACGAGCCGCTCGGTGCGCTCGGGCCGCCCGAGCAGCCCACGCTTCGCGGCGTCGACGACGTCTGGCACGTCCCGCACTCTAGGACCCCGCCGACCACGGGACCAACGGTGCACCGCGGGACGGATCGGCGTAGCCTCACCGCGATGCACTTCGTGATCATGGGCTGCGGGCGGGTCGGCGCCCGCCTCGCGACCTCGCTCGAGGGCTCGGGGCACACCGTGGCCGTCGTCGACCAGAACCCCGACGCGTTCCGCCGCCTGCCCGAGGAGTTCGCCGGACGGCGTGTCACGGGCGTCGGCTTCGACCGGGACACCCTGCGCGCGGCGGGCGTCGAGGAGGCGTACGCCTTCGCGGCCGTGTCCGACGGGGACAACTCGAACATCCTCGCCGCGCGCGTCGTGCGCGAGGAGTTCGGCGTCGAGCACGTCGTCGCCCGCATCTACGACCCGGGCCGCGCCGAGATCTACCAGCGGCTCGGCATCCCCACGGTCGCGACCGTGCGCTGGACCGCCGAGCAGGTGCTGCGGCGCCTGCTGCCGATGGGCGCGACGACCGAGTACCTCGACCCGAGCGGCCACGTCGCGCTCCTGCGGGTCGACGTGCACCCCTCGTGGGTCGGCACGACGCTCGCCGACGTCGCCTCCGTCACGGGCGCTCGCGTGGCCTTCCTCACGCGCGGCGGGGCGAGCGAGCTCGCCGAGCCGGACCGGGTCCTGCAGGACGGCGACGACCTGTTCCTGCTCGCGAGGGTCGAGCACAGCGGGAAGATCGAGCGCACCCTGTCCCGGGCGAAGGAGGCGTGATGCGCGTCGTCGTCGTCGGCGCTGGTTCGGTGGGCCGCTCGATCGCGAGCGAGCTCGTCGAGACCGGTCGCGAGGTGACCCTGATCGACAAGAACCCCGCTGCGCGCACCGCGCAGGTCCCCGGGGCGCAGTGGATCCTCGCGGACGCGTGCGAGCAGGCGACGCTCACCGCGGCGCACGTCGAGGAGGCCGACGTCGTCGTCGCCGCGACGGGGGACGACAAGGTCAACCTCGTCGTGTCGCTGCTCGCGCGGACCGAGTACGCCGTGCCGCGCACGGTCGCACGCGTCAACAACCCGAAGAACGAGTGGATGTTCGGGGAGGCGTGGGGCGTCGACGTCGCGGTGTCGACCCCGCGGATCATGACCGCGATGGTCGAGGAGGCCGTCGTCGTGGGCGACCTCGTGAAGATCTTCACCTTCCACCAGTCGCAGGCCGACATCCTCGGGATCACCCTCTCGGGCGACTCACCGCTCGTCGGCGCACGGGTCGGTCAGGTCACGTGGCCCGTGCACGTCCAGCTCGCCTCGATCGTGCGTGACGACTCCCCCTTCGTGCCGAGCGTCGACGACACGCTCGAGGCGGGCGACGAGCTGTTGTTCGTCACGGGTGCTCAGGCAGATCCTCGCGAGCTCCACGAGGTGCTGCACCGCGCACCAGGAGCCACGTGACCCACAGCGTGAGCGCCCACAGCGGCACGCCCATCGCGAGGCGCGCCGTGCCGAGCCACGCGACGTCGTCGGCGAGGTAGGCCGGGACCTGGACCGCGAGGCGCGCCGCGAACATCCCTGCCCACAACCACGTCGCCCAGCGGAAGCGGGCACGGTCCCCCGCGGCCTCGGGGTCGGTCCGCCACGCGGTGCCCTGCCCCCGCAGGAGGCCGACGACGACACCCACGAGGGGCCAGCGCACGAGGACCGACACGACGCACGCGACGAGGTAGGCCGCGTTGGTCCACAGCCCGTAGACGAAGAAGTCTGCGGCCTGGCCCGTGCGCCATGCCCAGAACACGCCGATCCCGACTCCGAGTACGCCCGAGAGCGCCTGGGTCACGGGCGTGCGCTGGACGAGCCGCACGGCGACCGCGAGCAGCGCGACCGCAAGCGAGCCGACGAGGGCGGGAACGAGCTCGAACGTCGCGAGGTAGACCACGACGAACACGAGGCCTGGGGACACCGACTCGACGAGGCCACGCACCCCGCCGATCGCCTCGGCGAAGGAGAAGTCCTCCGCGAGGACCGCGCGCACCCCGCGAGCGGGCTCCTGGCTGGCCGGGCCGGACGTCTGCTCGGCGCTCATGCGGCGCCCTGCAGCTCGTAGCGCGGGTTGAAGATCGTCGGAACGCCCTCGAGGACGGCGACCCGGCCCTCCGCGCGCAGCCGGCGGCCGGCCTCGATGCCCGGGACGTCCCGGCGCCCGAGGAAGACGAGCGTGAGCGATCCCGAGCCGTCGAACAGCTCGGCCGCGAGCGCGCGCACCCCCTCGCGCGGGCGCACCGTGACTGAGCGCAGCACCCCCGAGACCCGGACGAGCTCACGCGGGCGCACCTCGCTGACGGGCGTGCAGCCCGACTCGACCGTCACGGCGAGCTCTGCGGCCGCGTCGAGCTCGGCCTGCGAGGCGAGCGCACGGTCCAGGACGGTGCGCAGGCTCACCGGATCTCCGTGATCTCGGGGCCCCGGCGCAGCGGGTCGAAGCGCGGGGCGGCGGGCGGCTGGACCGCAGGGGTCGTGGGGCGACCCGGGACCGTGAGCGGGAGCAGGTCGCGCGGCGGGCGCGGCTCCTGGCCTCGCACGACGACGATGTCGGCGAGGACCTGCTCGAGCGCCTCGGCCGCCTTGGGGTCGACGGCGGCCTTGCCCCCGAGGACGGCGCGCAGGAACCAGCGGGGGCCGTCCACGCCGAGGAAGCGCACCGCGCGGTGGCCCGTGCGCCCCTCCGCCGTGCGGACCTGAAGACGTGCGAGGAGCTCTCGGCCGAAGGGCCCGGGCACGTCGTCGACCGTCCCGCCCTGCTTCGTGACGGACTCGGCGAGCTCGGCGCGGATCTCGTCCCACACGCCCTCGGTCTTGGGTGCCGCGAAGGCCTGGACCTGGAGGCGGGACTCACCGAGCGCGACCGCAGCCGCCGTGACGACCTTCGTGTTGCGGTCGACCTCCATGCGCAGCTCCATGCCGTCGCGCGGGGGCAGCCAGAGCGAGCCGAGGTCGACACGCTTGCCGATCCCCTCGACCTCCGAGACGTCCCACGGTCCGTGGTCGCGGGGGGTCGTCTCGCTCGGCGCCGGGTCGGCCGCCTCGTGCGGCACGGGCTCGGGCTCCTTCGAGCGACGAGAGAACAGACCCACCGAACAACTCCTTCGTCCGGCCGCCTCGCGGCGGCGTGCGCCCGGGTCGGGCGCGCCAACCCTACTGCGTCGCCGCGGCCCACCCGCCGCTCGAGCCGAAGCCACCTGCCCCGCGGTGCGAGCCGGGGAGCGAGTCGGCTCGTACGAACCGTGCACGCGAGACCTGCTGGACCACGAGCTGGGCTATCCGGTCGCCGCGGTGCACCTCGAACGAGTGCTCGCGGTCGGTGTTGAGCAGCGTGACCATGATCTCGCCGCGGTAGCCCGCGTCGACCGTGCCCGGGGCGTTGACGATCGTGATGCCGTGCTTCGCCGCGAGCCCGCTGCGCGGGTGCACGAGCGCGACGTACCCGTCCGGCAGGGCGATCGCGACCCCTGTCGGCACGAGCGCCCGCTCGCCCGGGCCGAGCACGACGCCCTCACGTGCGACGAGGTCGGCACCGGCGTCGCCGGGATGGGCGTAGCTCGGCTCGGGGAGCTCGGGGTCGAGCATCTGCAGGAGCACTTCGGGACGGTCCACGCTCATGGCTCCAACCTACCCGTTGGGCCTGCGATGCTGAGGGCATGACCAGCGACGACGAGCCCACCTTCACCGAACGCCTCTGGCCCGGAGGTCTCGTGTGGGGCACGACCGTGTTCTTCGCCCTCGCCGTCGGGATCGCGGTGTTCCCGGCCTCTCCCCCGGTCGCGATCGGTGCCGCTGCGGTCGTGCTCGCCACGGGGGTTGCGCTCGCATGGCTCACGACCCCGCTCGTTGCGGTCACCGACGGCGAGCTGCGCGCGGGGCGCGCCCGGATCCCGGTGAGCCTCCTCGGGGAACCCGTCGCCCTCGACGCGATCGCGACGCGCGCCGCGCTCGGGCCTGACCTCGACGCGCGCGCTTTCGTGTGCCTGCGCGCGTGGGCAGGGACCGCGGTTCAGGTCCCCGTGAACGACCCGCGCGACCCCACTCCCTACTGGTTCGTCTCGAGCCGCCGCCCGGAGCTGCTCGCGGCAGCGATCCGTGCCGCGCAGGCCACGACCGCACCCGGGACGACGACGGCGGGCCCACCCCCCGAGGGGTGAGCCCGCCGTCGATCGTGGTTGCGGGTGGTCAGGCCGCGCACTCGGTGCACACGGGCTGGCCGTTCTTCTCGTGCGCGAGCTGCGAGCGGTGGTGCACGAGGAAGCACGAGGAGCACGTGAACTCGTCGGCCTGCTTGGGCAGGACACGCACCGAGAGCTCCTCGCCGGACAGGTCGGCCCCGGGCAGCTCGAAGCCCTCGGCCGCCTCGGTCTCGTCCTCGTCGACCGACGCGGAGGACTTGTCGACCCGCCGGGCCTTGAGCTCCTCGAGGGAGTCCTCGCTCAGCTCGTCGTCGGTCTTGCGCGGGGCATCGTAGTCAGTGGCCATCGCGGGCGTCACACTCCGTAGTCGTCGCTGGGGAGCCTCGCCGCGGCTCCCGGGTCTGCCCTGTCAATGTTCGAGCGAGCGACATTGTTCCCTCGGGCGCACGGATTGTGCCCCAAAAACCTGGCCGATGCACATCAGCCGCTCACAGCGGCGCGTCGGCCTCGAGATCCTCGAGGATGCGCGCGAGCGCGGCGACCGTCTGTGCAGGTCCGGCGAGCATCATCGTCGTGCTCTCGGCCGCGTGGCGCAGGCCCGTGACGACCCCGCCGGCCTCGCGCACCACGAGCCCGCCCGCAGCGAAGTCCCACGGGTTGGTACCACGCTCGTACATGACGTCGACCTGCCCCGAGGCGACCGAGCACAGGTCGATCGCGCACGACCCGGCGCGCCGGATGTCGCGCACCTTGTCGAGCACGCCGGTGAGCACCTCGGCCTGGTGCCGGCGCAGCCGTGCGTCGTAGCCGAAGCCCGTCGCGACGAGCGACTGGGCGAGCGGGCGAGGGGGGTTCACCTGGAGCCGCTCGCCGTCGTGCCACGCACCGAGCCCTCGCCCGGCGGACCAGGTGCGCCCGTCCGCCGCGCTCACGACGGCGCCCGCGACCTGGGTCCACGAGGCGGGGTCCGGCTCCCCCGCGACGACGGCGACCGAGACCGCGTACACCGGGAGCCCGTAGAGGTAGTTGACGGTCCCGTCGATCGGGTCGAGGACCCACGTGAGCCCCGTGGTCCCCGCGGTCGTCCCGCCCTCCTCGCCGAGGATCGCGTCGTGCGGGCGATGCTCGGCAAGGAGCTCGCGCAGACGTCGCTCGGCTGC
Source organism: Micrococcales bacterium (assembly GCA_029267995.1). Classification (GTDB taxonomy): domain Bacteria; phylum Actinomycetota; class Actinomycetes; order Actinomycetales; family Cellulomonadaceae; genus JAAYZM01. The sequence goes on along the minus strand of JAJUHG010000094.1, from coordinate 939 downwards.
GAGGTCCGCCTGGGTGACGACGTCGGTCTCGGTCGACTTGACCCCCGCGAGGTCGACCCCGCGCTCGCGGCTCGCCCGCACGAGCGTCGCGACCTCGCGCGCGATCTCGACCGCGAGCTCGGTGAGCTCGCGGGTGGCGGCAGGGTCGGGCAGGCTCGGGGTGGTCGTCATGTCCCCATCGTGCCCCAGCGCGAGTTCGGCGGCGCACCGCCCCGCGTCCCGCGCGAGACGCGCCCGGGATGGCACGCTGGCCCCGGGAGGAGCTATGGACGAGCTTGAGCTGGTGGGCCTGCACGACGACGGTGAGCACATCGTCCTCGCGGGTCCGGACGGCACCCGTTACCGGCTGCGCATCGACGAGCCCCTGCGCGCTGCCGCCCGTCGGGACCGGCCGCGCATGGAGCTGCTGCGCGCCGGGGGCACGAGCCTCCCCCCGCGCGAGATCCAGTCACGCGTGCGCGCGGGAGAGAGTGCGGCCGAGGTCGCCGAGGCCGCAGGCCTTCCGGTCGAGGTCGTGCAGCGTTACGAAGGTCCTGTGCTCGCCGAGCGGGAGTTCGTCGCGGCGCAGGCCCGTGACAGCCGGCTCGGCCGCGAGCCCGACTCCCCCGCGCTCGGCGAGCTCGTGCTCGACCGGCTCGCGGCGCGCGGCGTCGACCCGGGCACGGTGCGCTGGGACGCGTTCCGTGCGGGGACCGACCCCTGGACGGTCGTGGTGCGCTTCGAGGTCGGGTCGAGCGAGCGCGAGGCGCGCTGGCACTTCGACCACCAGTCCCGCGCGGTGACCGCGCTCGAGGACGAGGCGCGCTGGCTCTCGGAGACCCAGCTCGCGGACGAGCCCATCCCCCGTCGCCACCTCACGCCCGTGCGCGACGTCGTCTTCGACGTCGAGGCAGGTCCTGAGACGCTCGTGCGCCCCGTCGGTGAGCCGCTCCCCGAGCC
>JAJUHG010000093.1 GCA_029267995.1 Micrococcales bacterium | reverse complement strand
TGCGGGTGACGGTGAAGAAGGCCGGGTACAAGAACGCGAAGTTCGTGACGAAGAAGACGAGCAAGATCAAGGCCAAGAAGAAGCGCTGAACCCCTACGCACGGGTGGGCCGGTTCTCACGCGAGGACCGGCCCACCGGCGTCTCACCCGAACGGCGTGAGCGTCCCCGTGAGGTGCGGCTTGCCCGAGCGCGGGTCCCACACCGCGAGCTCGAAGGGTGCGAGGCGTCCGCCCTTGCCCGACGACGTCGCGTCGTCGCGCTCGGGGTGCGCGACACGCACCGACACGGTCGAGGGCAGCAGCACGGGCCGGCCGAAGTCGACGTCCCAGCTGAAGGACTCCCCGCGCTCCGCACCGACCGCGGCGAGCACGCGCGCCGCGGTGAACATCCCGTGCGCGATCGTGCGCGGGAAGCCGAAGGCCTTCGCGAGCAGCGGGTTGAGGTGGATCGGGTTGCGGTCGCCCGAGACGGCCGCGTACTGCTTCGCGTCGGAACGCTCGAACCGCCATCGGGCGGTCGGGACGGGCGGGACGAGCTCGGGCCGGGCGTCGTCGGCGGCGGCCGGGAGGCCCTCGATGCGCGTGCCCTTCGCGAGGAAGGTCGACGTCTGCTCCCACGCGACGTCGCCCTCGGCGTCGAGCACCTGCGTCACGAGGTCGACCTGCGTGCCCGATCGGTGCGAGCGCAGGTCGCGCGCCCAGGTGCGCAGCCCGATCGACTCCCCGATCCGCACGGGCCGGTTCTGCACGACCCGGTTCGCGACGTGCACCATGCCGAGCGCGCGCAGCGGGAAGCCCTTGCGGGTCATGACCGTGAGCATGAGGGGGAACGCGAGCACGAAGGGGTAGCCCGCGGGGGCGGTGTCCGCGACGGGCTCACCGAGCAGGCGTTGGTACTCCGCGAGGTGCTCGGGGTCGAGGTGGACGTCGTCGACGCGAACCTCGACCGGCTCGAGACCGCTGCGGCCCCGCCGGGCAGTCAGGGTGCGCAGGTAGGCCCGCCCGATGCCGGGCACCTCGGGCAGCGTCACGGGCGAACGCTCGGCCGGTCTCATGCGCCCACCAGGTTCTGCCCGCACACTCGCAGGACCTGCCCGTTGACCCCGCCCGCGGCGGGCGAGGCGAGGAACGCGATCGCCTCGGCGACGTCGACCGGCTGGCCACCCTGCTGGAGCGAGTTGAGCCTTCGTGCGACCTCGCGCGTCGCGAAGGGGATGCGTGCGGTCATGTCGGTCTCGATGAAGCCCGGGGCGACGGCGTTCGCGGTCCCGCCGTGCGGGGCGAGCAGCGGCGCGGTCGCGCGGACCATGCCGATCACCCCGCCCTTGGACGCCGCGTAGTTGGTCTGCCCACGGTTGCCCGCGATCCCTGAGGTCGAGGCGAGCGAGACGATCCGCGGGGCGTCGCGGAATAGGTCCGAGGCGAGCAGTGCCTCGTTGATGCGCAGCTGCGCGGCGATGTTGACGCCGAGCACGAGGTCCCACTGCTCGGGACGCATGTTCGCGAGCAGCTTGTCGCGCGTGACGCCCGCGTTGTGCACGACGACGTCGAGCCGGCCGTGCAGCGTGCGCACGTGCTCGAGGATCCGTTCGCCCGCGTCCGCGGCCGTGATGTCGAGCTGGAGGGCCGAGCCACCGAGCTCGTTCGCGACCTTCGCGAGCGAGTCGCCCGCCGCGGGTACGTCGACGACGACGAGCCGCGCACCGTCGCGTGCGAGCACGCGGGCGACCTCCGCGCCGATCCCGCGCGCCGCACCCGTGACGACGGCGACCTTGCCCGCGAGCGGCGTGGCCCAGAACGCCTCGTCGAGCACGGGTGCCTCGCCCTCGGCGGGGCCCACCGTGAGGAGCTGGCCGTCGACGAAGGCCGAGCGTGTCGAGAGGAAGAACCGCACGGCCGCGAGCGTCGAGGCGTCCGCGACGCCTGCGCCGGGGGCGAGGAGCACCGCGTTGCCGGTCGCACCCGCCCGCAGCTCCTTCGCGAGCGAGCGCACGAAGCCGTCGACGCCCTGCCGTGCGGCGTGCACCGCGGGGGCGTCGTCCTTGGTCGGGGTGCGCCCGAGGACGACGACGCGTCCGTGCGGGGCGAGCTGGCGCAGCACCGCGCCGAGCGCGAGGGCCGGGTCGTGCAGGCCGTCCGGGTGGGTCAGGCCCGTGAGGACGACGACGACGGCGTCGAGCCTGCCCTGCTCGGGGCTCCACGTGCGGTGCACGTCGAGGTCCCAGTCGAGGAACGTTCGCGCGAGCGCGTCGGCGTCCGGGCCCGCGGCGTCGTCGGCGAGCACGAGGACGGGCCCGCGGCGCAAGGGCTCGCCCGGGGTGTGGCGGCGCAGCACCGCGGGACGGGGCAGGCCGAGGCGCTTGGCGATCGTCGCGGTGAAGCCGGAGTTGACGGCCTTGACGTAGCGGTCGCTCATGCGGACTCCAGGAGCGCTGCGACGCCGAGCCCGCCTGCGGCGCACACCGAGATGAGCGCGCGCGCGGGGCGGCCCGTCTCGGCCTTGCGCTCGGCGAGGAGCTTCGCGGTGGTCGCGACGATCCGTCCGCCGGTCGCGGCGAAGGGGTGGCCCGCGGCGAGCGAGGAACCGGTGACGTTGAGCCTTGCGCGGTCGACCCGGCCGAGCGGCCCGTCGAGACCGAGGCGGTCGCGGCAGAAGTCGGCGTCCTCCCACGCGGCGAGCGCGCACAGCACGGTCGAGGCGAAGGCCTCGTGGATCTCGACGAGGTCGAGGTCCTCGAAGGTCAGGCCGTTGCGGGCGAGCAGGCGCGGGACGGCGTACACGGGGGCCATGAGGAGGCCGTCGGTGCCGTGCACGAAGTCGACCGCGGCGGTCTCGGCGTCGACGAAGGCCGCGAGGGGGGTGATCCCGTGCTCGGCGGCCCAGTCCTCGCTCGCGAGCAGGACCGCGGACGCGCCGTCGGACAGCGGGGTCGAGTTGCCCGCGGTCATCGTGGCCTCGCCGTCGAGCCGCTTGCCGAACACGGGCTTGAGGGCACCGAGCTTCTCGAGCGTCGTGTCGGGGCGCAGGTTCTCGTCGCGGCTCAGCCCGCGGAAGGGGGTCATGAGGTCGTCGAAGAAGCCGCGCTCGTAGGCCGCGGCGAGGCGCTCGTGCGAGGCGAGCGCGATCTCGTCCTGGGCCTCGCGCGTGATGCCCCACTGGAGCGTCGTGATCGCCTGGTGCTCACCCATCGACAGGCCCGTGCGGGGCTCGTCGACGCGGGGCGGGGCGGGCGAGAGGTGCTTGGGGCGGATGCTCGCGAGGATCTTGGCCTTCTGCGCGGCGGTCCTCGCGTAGGAGAGCTTGATGAGACGACGGCGCAGCGGGTCGCTCACCGCGATCGGGGCGTCGGAGGTCGAGTCGACCCCTGCCGCGATCGCGGAGTCGGTCTGCCCGAGCTGGATCTTGTTCGCGAGGGTCACGAAGGTCTCGAGGCTCGTCGCGCACGCCTGCTGGAGGTCGAAGGCGGGGGTGCGGGGGTCGAGCGCCGAGCCGAGCACGGCCTCGCGCGTGAGGTTGAAGTCGCGCGAGTGCTTGAGCACCGCGCCGCCGCCGACCTCGCCGAGGCGCTCGCCCGCGAGGCCGAAGCGCGCGACGAGCCCGTCGATCGCGGCGGTGAGCATGTCCTGGTTGCTCGCGCTCGCGTACGCCTTGCCGGCTCGCCCGAAGGGGATGCGGTTGCCACCGAGGATCATCGCACGGCGCGGGCCGGCCGCCCGCGGCGAGGCGGCTGCACGGGCGGCGCGGGGCGCCGTCGTCGTCGGCGAGGCCTTCTTCGCAGCCTTCGTGGCGGTCTTCTTCGCGGCGGTCTTCTTCGCAGGGGTCTTCTTGGCCGGGGCCTTCTTCGCCGGGGCCTTCTCCGGCGTGGGGTTCTGGGGGTCGACGGTCACGAAGGGTCCTCTCGCGTCGTTGCTCGGGGGAGCGGCACGGCGACCGCTATATGACACCCACGGTACCTGATACTGTGAGTTCCGTGAGTCAGGTCACAGCGGACGGACGATCCACCCGGTGGGCGGACCACCGTGCCCAGCGTCGCACGGAGCTCGCGCAGGTCGCACGACGAGTCGTCCACCACCGCGGGGCCGACGTCTCGATGGACGAGATCGCCGCCGAGGCGGGCACCTCGAAGTCGATCGTCTACCGCTACTTCGTCGACAAGACCGGCCTGCAGATCGCGGTCGCCGAGCTCGTCATCACCGACATCTCCGCCGCGCTCGACGCCGCCGCGAGCGCCGCGGACACCCCGCGCGCAGGGCTGCGCGCGATGATCGAGGCCTACCTCGAGATGGTCGAGCACTCGCCCAACGTGTACTTCTTCGTGACCCGGCCCGTCGGCGAGGACGCCTCGGGGCAGGTCGGGCACTTCCTCGAGGCGATCACGCAGCTCGTCGCGGCACCCTTCGCGCGCATCGTGCGGGGGCCCGAGGGGCTCACGACGGCACAGGCCGAGATCGTCGCCGCGTGGGCCGCGGGCGCGGTCGGCTTCGTCCGCGGGGTGGGCGAGTGGTGGCTCACGGGCGAGGGCTCGGTCACCCGGGCCGAGCTCGCCGAGCACATGACCCAGTGGCTGTGGACCGGACCGGTCGCCGCAAGCCTGCGGGACTCCCAGAACACCCGGGCCGGGACCCGGCCCGAGCAGCACGAGCGCAAGGACGCGCAGATGGAGGAGAACACATGACGACGACGACGCCTCGCCACGAGATCGACCTCGCGAGCGTGCGGATCGACGTCGCTGCCCTCGGCGAGCGACTCCTGGGGCGCTGGGCCGAGCAGCGCCGCTTCATCCGCACCCTCGCGACCGACCCACGCCTGCAGCGCATCGAGGGCCAGACGATGGCCGAGCACCGCGCGCGCATCCTCGACCAGCTGCACGTGCTCGTCGCCGAGGGCGCCGTGCAGCGGGCCTTCCCCAAGGCGGTCGGTGGCCACGACGACCACGGCGGCTCGATCGCGGGCTTCGAGGAGCTGCTCGTCGCCGACCCCTCGCTCCAGATCAAGTCGGGCGTCCAGTGGGGCCTGTTCGCCTCGGCCGTGATGCACCTGGGGACCGAGGAGCACCACCGGCGCCTCCTGCCCGACATCCTCGACCTGACGATCCCGGGCGCCTTCGCGATGACCGAGATCGGCCACGGCTCGGACGTCGCCTCGATCGGCACGACCGCGACGTACGACCCGCAGACCGAGGAGTTCGTGCTGCACACGCCGTTCCGCGCGGCGTGGAAGGACTACCTCGGCAACGCCGCGTTGCACGGGGTCGCCGCGGTCGTGTTCGCCCAGCTGATCACGAAGGGCGTCAACCACGGCGTGCACGCCTTCTACGTCCCGCTGCGCGACACGACGGCCGAGGTGGCCGAGGGTGAGCCGTTCCCCTTCCTGCCCGGGATCTCCGGCGAGGACGACGGCCTCAAGGGGGGGCTCAACGGGATCGACAACGGGCGGCTCGCGTTCGACCACGTGCGCGTGCCGCGCACGAACCTGCTCAACCGCTACGGCGACGTCGCGCCCGACGGCACCTACACCTCGCCGATCGCGAGCCCGGGTCGGCGCTTCTTCACGATGCTCGGCACGCTCGTCCAGGGCCGCGTGAGCCTCGACGGCTCGGCGAACAACGCCGCGAAGATGGGCCTCGCGATCGCGGTGCGCTACGGCAACGAACGGCGCCAGTTCACCGGGGCGAGCGACACCGAGGAGACGGTCCTGCTCGACTACCGGCGCCACCAGCGCCGGCTCATCCCGCTCATCGCCGAGACCTACGCGGGGCACTTCGCGCACGAGACCCTGCTCGAGAAGTTCGACGAGGTCTTCTCAGGCGCGAACGACGACGACGCCTCGCGCCAGGACCTCGAGACGCTCGCCGCCGCGCTCAAGCCGCTCTCGACGTGGCACGCGCTGCGCACGCTCCAGGAGAGCCGCGAGGCGTGCGGCGGGGCGGGCTTCATGGCCGAGAACCGCATCACGGGGCTGCGCGCCGACCTCGACGTGTACGTGACCTTCGAGGGCGACAACACCGTGCTGCTCCAGCTCGTCGCGAAGCGGTTGCTCTCGGACCGCGCCGCAGAGTTCCGCGACATCGACGCGGGCGGCGTGCTGCGCTACGTCGCGGAGAAGGCCGCCGACGCCGCGCTCTACCGCACGGGCTTCGCCCGGGCCGCGCAGGCCTTCGCGGACGTCGGCGACGCGCGCCGCTCGGTCAACCAGCTGCGCGAGACCTCCCTCCAGCGCGAGCTGCTCACCGACCGGGTCCAGACGATGGTCGCCGAGCTCGGTGACGCGCTCAAGGACGCCGCGAAGGCGCCGCGCGAGGTCGCGGCCGAGAAGTTCAACGACCACCAGCACGAGCTCATCGAGGCGGCGCGCGCGTACGCCGAGCTCATCCAGTGGGAGGCGTTCACCGCGGCGCTCTCGACGCTCCCCGACGACGGCACGCGCGAGGTGCTCACTCGCGTGCGCGACCTGTTCGGGCTCACGCTCATCGAGCGCAACCTCGCGTGGTACCTCATCCACGGCCGACTCTCGACGGGCCGCGCACGCACCGTGTCGAGCTACATCGACCGGCTCGTCGCGCGGCTCCGCCCGCACGCGCAGGACCTCGTCGACGCCTGGGGCTACGGCCCCGAGCACCTGCGTGCGACGATCGCGACGGGGGTCGAGGCCGAGCGGCAGGCCGAGGCCGCCGCGTACTACCGCGAGCTGCGCGCGAGCGGCAAGGCCCCGGTCCCCGAGAAGCACGCCCGGTCGGCAGGCTCACCGGCCGCGTGAGACGCGTCCCGGGCCCGCCCGGACAGGGCGGGCCCGACGCCCGGGATGTCCAGATGTCGGACGGTGCCCCGGAACGGTTGACGCTGCGCCTCGGCGTGCCTAGCGTGCCCGCTCACACAAGGTCATGAGCGCCAGCGACAAGCCCCGGCTTGCTGGCCGGCAACCCTCCGCGCGGTGGGGTGCCCCGGGTGAGGACCTGGTCCCGACCGGGACAACGACGCGAGGCGCCCACCGGGCGCAGCAGGGAGGCACGAATGAGCAGGATCCACGCACCGGCGCCGCACGCCCCGGTCGCTACGCCCTCCTCGACGATGCTCGGCTGTCGAATGCTCACGCGCTGCGGCGCGACGTGTTGTCGCTGACGCGACCCACCGCCCGCGGAGGCAGCGTCCGCTGACGCTGCCCCGCGAGGCCCCCGTCCGGGCCAGGTCCCGGACCCACCAGACAGCCATGCCCGCGCGCCCTCGCGCGCCCGGTGACCCCTGCAGGGAGCAGCCATGTCCTCGTCCACCCGTCCCCTCCGCCGACGTTCGATCCACCTCGGCGTCGACCTGAGCGCGACCACCGCCCGCCCCGCGGTCTGGCGCACCTACGACTCCCGCCCCGCGCGCGAGTTCGACCGCGAGGCCGCGAGCCGCCTCGCGCGCGTCGCGGCGCACGGCGCGCTCGACCTCGTCCTCCTCGGCCCCGAGTTCCGGCTCGGCACCTCGCGCGACACGCCCCTCGGCGGGGTGCTCGACCCCGCGGTCGGGGCGTGCCGCATCGCGCGCGAGGTGCCCGGGATCGGCGCGGTCGCCCACCTCGACCCGGGCCGCATCGAGCCCGAGCACGTCGCCCAGGCGCTCGCGGCGGTCGACGAGCACACGGGTGGGCGCGCGGGCTGGCAGGTCACCGACGCCCCGCTCGCCGAGGTGCGCGCGGTGCTGCGGGCGTGGGACGCGATCTCCAGCGCCCCCGAGCCCGCCGAGGGGGAGCAGTACGTCACGCGCGACGGCGTGCGGTTCGCGGTCCGCGCAGCCCGTCCCGGGGCGCGTCCCGTGCAGTCGCGCCTGCCGGTCGTCGTCGCCCTGCCCGGGGCCGGCGGCGACGACGGCGCGCTCGAGCTCGCGGGCCACGTCGCGGACGTCGTGCGGGTGCGGGCCCGCACCCTCGAGGAGGCCGCCGTCGCCCGCGAACGTGTCCGCCTCGCGGTCGCCGAGGCCGGCCGCGAGCCCGACGCGGTGCGCGTCCTGGTCGACCTGTTCGCCGTGGTCGGCCCCGACCAGGCGAGCGCGCAGGCACGCCTCGACCTGCTGCGCAGGCTCGAGGACGAAGAGGTCGACGAAGGGTCGCTCGTCGTCGCCGGCAGCCCCGTCGCGCTCGCGGTCACGATCCAGGACTGGGTCGACGCGGGCGCGGCGGACGGCTTCGTCGTCCGGCCCGCGTCCCTCCCGAGCGACCTCGAGGCCTTCGTCGCCGCGGTCGTGCCCGTGGTCCAGGGCTCGGGCGACCTGCGCACGGGCTATCCCGGCGCGACGCTCGGGGCGACGCGGCGACTCACGAGGCGACGAGAGGCCGCCGTCGTCGGCGCCTGAGGGAGCCCTGGACGCGCCGTCGTCGGGAGGGTCCGGACCGCTCCTCGGGGCCCTCCCGGCGGCGCGCGTCTGAGGCGCGGACGGGCCCCGTCGGGCCAGGAGCGCGCGGGTACGATGCGAGCGTCACGGCCAGCGCAAG
>JAJUHG010000092.1 GCA_029267995.1 Micrococcales bacterium | reverse complement strand
GTTGATCGTCGCGGACCGGCTCGGTGTCCAGATCCAGGCGCAGTGGGTCGTGCCCGTGCTCGTCGCGGTCGCGGGGCTCGCGCTCGCGTGGAGCCAGCTCGACCGCACCGAGCGGGCCCGCTGGGTCGCGGGCGGGCGCACCCCGGTGAGCGTCCTGCGGCTCGCGGGCGGGGTCGTGCTCGCCGTCGTCGGCGTCCTGCTGCTCGTCTCGCAGGGTGCGTCGATGTCCGCGACGATCAACGCCGCCCTCGCCGCGGTCGCGGTGCTGCTCGGGGTCGCGCTCGTGCTCGCGCCGTGGTGGTTGCGACTCGCGCGCGAGCTGACCGAGGAGCGGGCAGCGCGTGCGCGCGAGGCCGAGCGGGCCGACATCGCCGCGCACCTGCACGACTCGGTCCTGCAGTCGCTCGCGCTCATCCGCAAGCAGGCGGACGACCCCGAGGCCGTCGCCCGGGTCGCCCGTGCGCAGGAGCGCGAGCTGCGCGCGTGGCTCTACGACGACCGTCCCGAGCCTGGGACGTCGCTCGCGGCGGAGCTTGCTGCGGTCGTCGCGGAGGTCGAGGACGTCGAGGCGGTCGCCCTCGAGACGGTCGTGGTCGGGGATCGCGTCCCCGACGAGGACACTGCGGCCCTGCTGCTCGCGACGCGCGAGGCGCTGCTCAACGCGGCGCGGCACGGCAGGCCGCCCGTGACGGTCTACCTCGAGGCGAGCGAGGACCGGGTCGAAGTGTTCGTGCGCGACCGGGGCGAAGGCTTCGACCTCGATGCGATCCCGCACGACCGCTTCGGGGTGCGAGAGTCGATCCTGGGCCGCGTGCGCCGGCGCGGCGGCACCGCCGAGGTGACGTCCTCGCCCGGGCGCGGGACCGAGGTCCACCTGACGACGCCCCAGCGGGGCGAGGAGAGGTTGCGAGATGGGTGAGGCAGAGCTTCCGGTCGACGTCGTGCTCGTCGACGACCACGACATGTTCCGCGCGGGGGTGCGCGCGAGCCTCGACGAGCGGGTGCGCGTCGTGGGCGAGGCCGACTCGGTCGACTCCGCGGTCGCGGTCGTGCACGAGCTGCGGCCCACGGTCGTGCTGCTCGACGTGCACCTCCCGGGCGGCGACGGCGGGGGCGGGGCCGAGGTGCTCGTGCGCTGCGCCGCGCTGCTGCCTGAGGTGCGGTTCCTCGCGCTGTCCGTCTCGGACGCCGCCGAGGACGTCGTCGCGGTCATCCGCGCCGGGGCGCGCGGCTACGTCACGAAGGCGATCTCGGGGCCCGAGCTCGGGGACGCCGTCGTGCGCGTCGCGGGCGGGGACGCCGTCTTCTCCCCGCGCCTCGCGGGCTTCGTGCTCGACGCCTTCGGCACGGCCGACGTCGCGACGGGCGACGACGAGCTCGACCGGCTCTCGGCGCGTGAGCGCGAGGTCATGCGGCTCATCGCGCGCGGGCACACCTACCGTGAGGTCGCCTCGGACCTGTTCATCTCGGTCAAGACGGTCGAGACGCACGTCTCTGCGGTGCTGCGCAAGCTCCAGCTGTCGAGCCGGCACGAGCTCACGCGCTGGGCCGCGGCGCGCCGCCTGCTCTAACTGACGACTGCGTCACAAAAGCCTGCTCCGGCATTGCCCCGCGAGAGGCACGGGCCTAGCGTGACCTGCATGGAGATCGTCAAGGGAATCCTCGTCGTGGTGCACATGATCGGCTGGGCGATGGTGCTCGGCGGAGCGCTCGCGACGATGAAGTCGCCCAAGGTCACGCCCGGGATGCTGCACGGTGCGCTCGCGGCGCTCGTCGCGGGGATCCTCACGGTCGGGGTCGTCGAGATGGCTGACGGGGACGTCAACAACGTCAAGATCGGCATCAAGCTTGCGATCACGCTCGTCATCACGGTCCTTGTGATCCTCGGGAGGCGCAAGGAGTCCGTCTCGGCGGGCTACCTCGGGGGCCTCGCGGGGCTCGTGGTCGCGAACATCGCGATCGCGGTCCTCTGGTAGGAGACGCCACCTCTTCGCCGACGACGGCGTCCCCGCGCGCCTCAGCCTTCGCGCACGCCTCGTCGTCCCTGCGTGCTTGCGATCGTGACCTGCGATACTGACGCGCCATGAGCGTGGGCGCAGAGGTCGTCGTCGGGCTCGTCGTCGCGCTCGGGCTCGTGGGCGTCGTCGTCCAGGTCCTGCCAGGCTCGCTGCTCGTGCTCGGTGCGATCGCGGTGTGGTGCTTCGTCACGGGCGGGACCGCGGGGTGGGTCGTGCTCGCGGTGACCGTGGTCGCCGTCGTCGGCGCGAACGTCGTCAAGTACGTCCTCGCGGCGCGCCACCTCGCGAAGGCGGACGTGCCGAGCTCGACCCTGTGGTGGGGCGGGCTCGGCGGGGTGGTCGGGTTCTTCGTGATTCCCGTGGTCGGCCTCGTGGTCGGCTTCCTGCTCGCGGTGTTCCTCGCCGAGCTCGCGCGCCGCCGGGAGGCCCGGGCCGCGTGGCACGCGACCGTGGTCGCGGTCCGGGCCACGGGGCTGACGATCCTCGTCGAGCTCGCAGGTGCGCTCGTCGCGACCGGTGCATGGCTCGTCGGGCTCGTCGTGACATGACCAGGGGTGTGGGCGGGGCGGCCTAGGCTTGCTCGCGATGACGACGCTCTTCGACGACCTCCCCCTGCCCGGCACGCGCCACGACCCCACGGCGGCGCTCCCGCGCATCGCGGTCTCGGCCGCCGCCGACGACGCGTGGGTCCCCGGCGAGGCGCCGGACGAGCCCGAGCGCGCTGCGCCTGCGGGGGCCGACGCCGCGGCACTGGTCGAAGGGCTCAACCCCCAGCAGCGCGAGGCCGTGCTGCACGAGGGCAGCCCGCTGCTCATCGTCGCGGGCGCGGGCTCGGGCAAGACGCGTGTGCTGACGCACCGCATCGCGCATCTCATCGCGACGGGGCGCGCCCGTCCCGGGGAGATCCTCGCGATCACGTTCACCAACAAGGCCGCGGCCGAGATGCGCGAGCGCGTCGAGCAGCTCGTGGGCCCCGCGGCGCGGTTCATGTGGGTCTCGACGTTCCACTCGGCATGCGTGCGGATCCTGCGCCGCGAGGCCAAGACGCTCGGCCTGCGCTCGAGCTTCTCGATCTACGACGCGGCCGACTCGCTGCGCCTCGTCACCCTCGTGGCGCGCGAGCTCGACCTCGACCCCAAGCGCTACGCACCCAAGGCGATGTTGCATCGCATCGGCTCGCTCAAGGACGAGCTCGTCGACCCGGACACCTTCGCGGCGCAGGTCGGTTCGCTCGACCCGGCCGCCCAGCCGGGGCGCGGCCCCGGGGACTTCGACAAGGTCGTCTCGCAGGTCTACACGCGCTACCAGGAGCGCCTGCGCCAGGCGCACGCGCTCGACTTCGACGACATCATCATGACGACGGTCAACCTCCTGCAGGCCTTCCCGGCCGTCGCCGAGCACTACCGGCGCCGCTTCCGGCACGTCCTGGTCGACGAGTACCAGGACACGAACCACGCGCAGTACGTGCTCGTGCGCGAGCTCGCGGGCGCCGAGGGGGACCGGGTCTCGGGCGAGCTCACGGTCGTGGGTGACTCCGACCAGTCGATCTACGCCTTCCGCGGCGCCTCGATCCGCAACATCCTCGAGTTCGAGGCCGACTATCCCCGGGCGCGCACGATCCTGCTCGAGCAGAACTACCGCTCGACGCAGAACATCCTCACGGCCGCGAACGCCGTCATCTCGCGCAACGAAGGGCGCCGCCCCAAGCGACTGTGGACCGACTCGGGCGAGGGGGAGAAGGTCGTCGGCTGGGTCGCGGACTCCGAGCACGGCGAGGCGCAGTTCGTCGCGGACGAGATCGACCGGCTCGCTGCCGAGGGCGTGCGGCCGCGCGACGTCGCGATCTTCTACCGCACGAACGCCCAGTCGCGCGCGCTCGAGGAGGTGCTCATCCGCGTCGGGCTGCCGTACCGCGTCGTCGGCGGCACCCGCTTCTACGAGCGTCGCGAGATCAAGGACGCGGTCGCCTACCTGCGCGCGATCGCGAACCCCGACGACGACGTCAACGTGCGTCGCATCCTCAACGTGCCCAAGCGCGGCATCGGGGACAGCGCCGAGGCCCAGCTCGCGGTGCTCGCCGAGCGTGAGCGCATCTCCTTCGGTGCGGCGCTCGAGCGCGTCCGCGACGTCCCCTCGCTCGCGACGCGCTCGGCGAACGCGGTCGAGGGCTTCGCCGAGCTGTTGCGCGGGCTGCGCGAGCTCGCGGCCTCCGGTGCGGGCCCGGCCGAGATCCTCGGCGAGGTGCTCGATCGCACGGGCTACCTCGCCGAGCTGCGCGCGAGCGACGACCCGCAGGACGCCCAGCGGGTCGAGAACCTCGCCGAGCTGCACGCGGTCGCAGCGGAGTTCGAGCAGGCCGAGCCCGAGGGCGACCTCGCGGACTTCCTCGAGCGCGTCTCGCTCGTCGCCGATTCCGACCAGATCCCTTCGCCCGACGACGACGCCGCGGCGCAGGTGGCCGCCGAGCAGGGCGTCGTGACGCTCATGACGATCCACACCGCGAAGGGCCTGGAGTTTCCCGTCGTGTTCGTCACGGGCCTCGAGGACGGGACGTTCCCGCACCAGCGCTCGCTCGCCGACGCCGAGCAGCTCGCCGAGGAACGCCGGCTCGCCTACGTGTCGATGACCCGTGCCCGCGAGCGGCTCTACCTCACGCGTGCCGCGGTGCGCACCGCATGGGGCGTGCCGAACGAGCTGCCGCCGAGCCGCTTCCTCGACGAGGTGCCGGCCGAGGTGATCGAGTGGCGGCGCAGCGAGTCGAGCACGCAGTCGCTGCGCTCGGGCTGGGGTCGGCAGCCCGGCTGGTCGGGCCAGCGTCGCTCGCCCGTGCGGGACTCCGAGGTGCGTACGCGCAAGGCCCCGTCGACGGGAGCGACCTTCGGCTCGGCGACCCCGCGCGCGGACGTGCCGCAGCTCGACGTCGGGGACCGCGTGACGCACGACGCGTACGGGCTCGGGACGGTCGTCGCGGTCGAGGGTGCGGGTCAGCACGCGGTCGCCAAGATCGACTTCGGCTCGGAGGGGACGAAGCGCCTGTTGCTGAGGTTCTCGCCGGTCACGAAGCTGTGAGCCCTTGACCTCAGGTCGACCTGAAGCGGCACGCTCGTGCCGAGACTTCGAGGAGGCCCTGTGCTCGACCGCATCGTCCATCGCCTGATCCACCGCCGCGCGCACGGCCACGCCGCGTCCACTCACCCCGAGGGTGGCCACGCCGGGCACGACCTGCACGGTGACGGCCGCTTCGCGGGTGAGCACGCCGAGCGCTACGACCGTCGGGCGCGCACGCGCTCGCGCTCGTACCGCCGCACCGCGCGCGAGGTTGCGGCGCTCGTCCCGGACGGCGGGCATGTGCTCGACGTCGGGACCGGCCCGGGACGGCTGCTCGTCGAGATTGCCCGAGCACGGCCCGACGCGGAGGTCACAGGCGTCGACGTCGAGCCCGCGATGGTCGAGCTCGCGCAACGCGCCGCACGTGCCGAGGGTCTCGGCGAGCGGGTCCGCGTCGAGGTTGCGAACGTCGCGGAGCTCCCGCTCGAGGCCTTCAGTGTCGATGCGGCGGTCGCGACGCTGACGGTGCACCACTGGCCCGACGCGGACCGCGCCGTACGTGAGCTCGTGCGCGTCGTGCGTCCGGGGGGCAGCCTCCTCGTGGTCGACTTCCGGTCCGAGCTCGACGGCCGGTTCCGCGCCGCGCTCGACGCTGCCGTGCCGGGCGCACGCGTGCGGCGCGCGCGGCGTTGGATGTGGGGGATGCCCGTCCTCGCGAGCTGGACCGTGACGCTGCCCTGAGCGTCGGCCCTTCCCGGGCGCCGTCGTCGTCGGAGGTCACGAGCCACACCTGCGTCGCGGCGTCCTCGTCGACCTCGTCCCACGCGTTCGGACCGCCGAGCTTGGCCCTGATCCACCCCGGGTCCACGGCAGCCGCGAGCGTCCCGGGCCACAGGGGTGCGACCGCGAGGGCGAGCAGCACGTCGTGCAGCTTGGAGTCGGCGTACGCCTGCATGCCGTCCCACGCTCGGTGCTCCCACGAGAGGTCGTCGAGATCGAGGCGTCCGTCCGCCTCGAGGCCCGAGGCCAGGTAGACGAGCCGTGCGGGGCGGGTGCCTTCGTCTCGGCGAGCGAGGTCAGGTCGCCGACGACGACCTCGCGCACCCCGGGTGCGGCGGTGCGCAGGTCCTCGGCGCGCCTCGCGTCACGCGTGTGGCCCACCGCCTCGTGACCTGCTGCGAGCAGCTGGCGCACGGTCTCAAGGCCGATGCCGTCGGCCGATCCGGTGGCGAAGACGCGGGACATGGTGATCCCGTCGGGGCTCGGCGAGCCCTTTGGTATCGCGGCAAGAGTGGCGAGTCCCACATATCTCGACGTGAAGATATCTCGGGGGCGCGGCTACCATCACACCAGGGCGCAGTCGCGGCGACCCGCGGATCTCAACGGCGATGAAGGGTGGAGCAGGGTGGACCTGTTCGAGTACCAGGCACGGGACGTCTTCGAGAAGTACGGGGTTCCCGTGCTCAGGGGGATCGTCGCACGCAGCCCGCAAGAGGCCCGCGCGGCCGCGGAGCAGCTCGGTGGCGGGACCGTCGTCGTCAAGGCGCAGGTCAAGACGGGCGGCCGCGGCAAGGCCGGCGGCGTCAAGCTCGCGCACAGCCCGGACGAGGCGGCGGCGCGCGCCGAGGAGATCCTCGGTCTCGACATCAAGGGCCACGTCGTGCAGACCCTGATGATCGCCGAGGGCGCCAAGATCGCCGAGGAGTTCTACTTCTCCCTCCTGCTCGACCGGGCCAACCGCTCGCTGCTCGCGATGGCGAGCGTCGAGGGCGGCATGGAGATCGAGCAGCTCGCGGTCGAGCGCCCCGAGGCGCTCGCGAAGGTCCAGGTCGACCCCCGCACGGGCATCGACGCGGCGAAGGCCGCTGAGATCGTCGCCGCGGCAGGCTTCGACGCCTCGATCGCTGACGAGGTCGCCGCGGTGCTCGTCAAGCTCGGCGAGGTGTACCGGGGCGAGGACGCGACGCTCGTCGAGGTCAACCCCCTCGTGCGCACCGAGGACGGCGCGATCGTCGCGCTCGACGGCAAGGTCACGCTCGACGACAACGCCGCCTTCCGCCACCCCGAGCACGCCGCGCTCGAGGACGCCGCCGCGACCGACCCGCTCGAGGCGAAGGCCAAGGAGAACGACCTCAACTACGTCAAGCTCGACGGCTCGGTCGGCGTGATCGGCAACGGCGCAGGGCTCGTCATGAGCACGCTCGACGTCGTCGCCTACGCGGGCGAGAAGCACGGCGGGGTCAAGCCCGCGAACTTCCTCGACATCGGTGGTGGCGCCTCGGCCGCGGTCATGGCCGCAGGCCTCGACGTGATCCTCGGCGACGAGCAGGTCAGGTCGGTGTTCGTCAACGTGTTCGGCGGGATCACCGCGTGCGACGAGGTCGCCAACGGCATCGTCCAGGCGCTCGCGACGCTCGGCGACGCCGCGAACAAGCCGCTCGTGGTCCGCCTCGACGGCAACAACGTCGAGGAGGGGCGTCGCATCCTCGCCGAGGCGAACCACCCCCTCGTGACCCTCGCCGAGACGATGGACGGCGGTGCCGACAAGGCCGCCGAGCTCGCGAACGCCGCCGCCTGAGCCCGCCCCGAGTCGAAGAGAGAACACGAACCATGGCCATCTTCATCAACGCCGACTCCAAGGTCATCGTCCAGGGCATGACCGGCTCGGAGGGCACGAAGCACACGACGCGCATGCTTGCGAGCGGCACGACGATCGTGGGCGGCGTCAACCCCCGCAAGGCGGGCACGACGCAGACCTTCCCGCTCGGTGAGGGGACGAGGGACATCCCCGTGTTCGGCACGGTCGCCGAGGCCGTCGAGACCACGGGCGCGAACGTCTCGGTGATCTTCGTCCCGCCGGCCTTCACGAAGGCCGCCGTCGTCGAGGCGATCGAGGCGCAGGTGCCCCTCGTCGTGATCATCACCGAGGGCGTCCCGGTCGCGGACACCGCGGAGTTCTTCGCGCTCGCCGCCGAGAAGGGTGTGCGCCTCATCGGGCCGAACTGCCCCGGCATCATCAGCCCCGGCAAGTCGAACGTCGGGATCATCCCGGCGGACATCACGGGCCCGGGCAAGATCGGCCTCGTGTCCAAGTCGGGCACGCTGACCTACCAGATGATGTACGAGCTGCGGGACTTCGGGTTCTCCACCGCGATCGGCATCGGCGGTGACCCCGTGATCGGCACGACGCACATCGACGCGCTCGAGGCCTTCGAGGCCGACCCCGAGACCGAGGCGATCGTCATGATCGGCGAGATCGGTGGCGACGCTGAGGAGCGCGCCGCGGAGTACATCAAGCAGCATGTCACGAAGCCTGTCGTGGGCTACGTCGCGGGCTTCACGGCCCCCGAGGGCTAGACGATGGGCCACGCGGGCGCGATCGTCGGGGGTTCCGCGTGCCTCACGGATGCGGTGGAGGGGGCGCAGGAGGCGGTGGGCTTGATG
>JAJUHG010000091.1 GCA_029267995.1 Micrococcales bacterium | reverse complement strand
TCAATCGCTGCACGAGTGCCGGGAATGCCCGGTACCGTCACCTCCAAGACCCGCGTGCCCGCCGGGCCGTGCGCAAAGGAGCGTTGATGAGTTTCCTCAGCAGTCGACGAAAGTCGCGCGAAACTATCGGAGTGGCGAGCGCCCTCGCCCTCGTCCTCAGCCCGCTCGTGGTCGCTGCGTCCGCAGCCCCGGCGGCTGCCGACGACCCCGAGGTGGAGGTCGTCGTCTCGACCGACTTCGAGGACGCCTCGTGGGAGGACGTGTGGCAGCAGAGCGGCGGCCCCACGCTCAGCGTCGTCGACGACGGCGACAACAAGGTCCTGCGGGTCGCAGACCGCGCAGCCGACTACGAGGGGATCGAGACCAAGGCAGGACTCGGCCTGTTCGAGGCGGGAGAGACGTACACGTTCTCGATGCGCGCCAAGCTCGCGGACGACGTGCCCGGTCCGCTCGGCATGCGTTTCGTCATGAAGCCCGCCTACACGTGGATCGGGAACGCCACGGTCACCGGTGAGTGGACGACCGTCTCGGGCACGTTCACGGCCCCCGAGGACTTCGACGCCGCCGGGGCGGCCGCCTACATCGGCACCGAGGCCCTCAACCCTGCGGGCGAGGGCGACGACGGTGACCCGTACACCTACTACGTCGACGACATCCTCATCACGAAGCCAGCCGCCGGTCCAGAGATCGTCTCGAGCATCAGCTTCGACGACGACTCGTACGCGCCGTGGACCCAGAGCGGCGAGCCCGAGCTGGAGTTCGTCGACGACGGCGACGGTGGTCGGGCGCTGAGCATCACCCGGAGTGCGGACTTCGAGGGCATCCAGTCTCCGACCGGGATCTTCGAGGCGGGGAAGACGTACACGCTGTCCATGCGCGCGCGGCTGCCCGAGGGCGCGACCGACCCGATCGACGTGCGATTCGTTGCCAAGCCCGAGTACACGTGGGTAGGCAACATCCAGGTCACCAGTGACGAGTGGACCGAGATCTCGGGTACCTACACGATCCCCGAGGGTGGCGACCCCGCGCAGTCGCAAGTCTTCATCGGGGTGGGCCCCTACCCGGACGTGGCCGACGAGATGACCGTCATCGTCGACGACATCCTCATCCTTGGTCCCCCTCGCACCGTCGTCGTCGAACCGATGACGAAGGAGTTCGACTTCGAGGACGGCACCCTGCAGGGCTGGGAGCCGCGCGAGGTCCAGGACCCGAGCACCCTCTCCGTCGAGGTGACCGACGCCGAGGCGCACGAGAGCACCTACGCCGCGATCGTCTCGGGCCGTACGCACCAGGGGCAGGGCATCAGGTACGAGGTGACCGACCTCTTCCAGGCCGGTGTGACCTACGACGTCACGGCCTACGTCAAGTTCGCTGACGGCCAGGAGCCGGGCAACATCTCGCTCACCCTCGAGACCGGATCGGGCACCTCCGAGCCGAGCTACGGCACGATCGGCAACTTCGAGGGAATGTCCAACACCGCGTGGGTCGAGGTCTCGGGTGCCGTCACGATGCCCGCGGCGGACTACGGGTACGTCTACTTCGAGACCGAGTGGGCGAACGGCGAGTCTGGCAACACCTCGACGTTCCTCGTCGACGACATCGTCTTCGAGGCGCGTGTCCCCGGCGAGATCCAGGACCTCACGCCGCTCCAGGACACCGTCCCGTTCCCGATGGGAGTCGCGATCGACTCCCGCGAGACGCTCGGGGCGCCCTCGCAGCTGCTGCGCAAGCACTTCAACCAGATCACGCCTGAGAACCACATGAAGCCCGAGGCGTTCTACACGGCGACGCCGTGGGACTTCCAGGTCCACCCCCAGGCGTGGGAGATGGTCGACTTCGCGCAGGAGAACGGTCTGGGCGTGTACGGCCACGTGCTCGTGTGGCACAGCCAGACGCCCGACTGGTTCTTCCAGGACGACGACGGCGAGTGGCTCACCGACAGCGAGGCCGACAAGCAGGAGATGCGTGACCGCATGCGCACGCACATCTTCAGCGTCGCCAAGGCGTTCCACGACGAGTACGGTCCCTACGGGTCCGACACGAACCCCTTCGTCGCGTGGGACGTCATCAACGAGGTCGTCTCGGACAGCACGCAGTACGCCGACGGTCTGCGCCGCAGCCGCTGGTACCAGATCCTCGGTGAAGAGTTCATCCACCTGTCCTTCGAGTACGCGGACGAGGCGTTCAACGACGTCTACGCCGCCGAGGGCACCGAGCGGCCGATCAAGCTGTTCATCAACGACTACAACACTGAGCAGGGCCCGAAGCAGAACCAGTACTTCGAGCTCGTCAAGCGGCTGCGTGACAACCCCGACGCGCCGATCGACGGGGTGGGGCACCAGTTCCACCTGAGCCTCGCGCAGCCTCCCGCGACCCTTGAGGCCGCGATCAAGCGCTTCCAGGGCCTCGGGCTCGAGCAGGCTGTCACAGAGCTCGACGTGACGGTCCTGGCAAGCACCGACGCGCAGATCGTCGAGCAGGGTCACTACTACAAGGAAGCCTTCGACATCTTCCGCCGGTACGCCGACGACCTCGCGTGCGTGACGATCTGGGGCCTGACCGACGGGCGCAGCTGGCGCTCGGAGGGCAAGCCGCTGCTCTTCGACGACTCCTTCCAGGCCAAGCCGTCGTACTACGGAGCGGCCGGGGACCTCGAGGGGCTCCCGCCAAAGATCCAGGACGCCTTCGTGTTCCGCGCGGACGTCACGCCGACGTCGGCCCCGCCGAGCTCCGAGGAGTGGGACAAGCTCCGACTCCTGGGCGTCGGCAGCGAGGCCGGCTTCCAGCTCCGCTGGGCTCCCGGCCGGCTCGTCGCCTACGTCGACGTCACGGACTCCACGGTGGACGCGAGCGACGCGATCACCTTCGAGCTCGAGGACGCGACCTTCACGGTCAAGCGGGACGGGAGCGGGGACGCCGACGCCGTCGTCGTCCCGACCGAGGGTGGGTATGCCGCCGTCGTCGAGCTCCCCGTCACGGGCGCCGCACAGGGCGCGAACCTCAGGCTCGACGTGCGCGTGACGGACGGTGCCTCGACGGCGGGCTGGAACAGCCCGGGCCAGCTCGGCGCGATCACCCTCGTCGAGGAGCTGTCCTACCTCGAGGTGCACGAGGCGCCCCAGGTGCCCACGATCGACGGCGCGGTCGACGAGGTCTGGTCGGACGCCGACGTCGTGACGACCGCCAAGCGGGTCGCGGGCATCGCCGACGGGGCCAAGGCCGAGGTGCGCACCCTGTGGAAGGACCAGCACCTGTACGTCCTGATGGACATCACCGACCCCGTGGTCGACACCTCGCACTCCAACCCGTGGGAGCAGGACTCGGTCGAGATCTACGTCGACGGCGGGAACTTCAAGGCCGCCGGCTTCCGCTACGACGACACGCAGATCCGCATCAACGCGGACAACGAGGTCTCGTTCGGTGCGGGCGACGAAGGGTTCCAGCGCAACCGCCTCGAGAGCGCGACGACTCGCACGGCGACCGGCTGGCGCGTCGAGGCGGCGATCGACCTGCTGAGCTACAGCGGGCTCGGCACCTTCCACGGCCTGGACTTCCAGGTCAACGACGGTGCTCCTGACTCCGACCGCCTCGCGACCCACAACTGGGCGGACCCGACCGGCAACGGCTACCAGAGCCCCCAGCGCTGGGGCGTCGGCCAGCTCGTCGGACCGCACGAGGGTCAGGAGCCCGGGCCGGTCGAGGTGGCTCCGAAGATCACGCTCCAGCCCCAGGACGTCCAGGCCAAGGCGGGCAAGACCGTGACTCTCCGTGCCGCGGCGTCGGGCACGCCCACGCCGACCGTCCAGTGGCAGAAGCGGGCGCCGGGCAAGGCATGGGCCTCGATCAAGGGCGCGACGAGCACGACCCTCAAGGTCAAGAACTCGAAGAAGGCCTCGGGGACGCGCTACCGCGCGGTGTTCACCAACGCTGCCGGCAAGGCGACCACACGGGCTGCGCGGGTCACCGTCAAGCCCGTCAAGGCGAGGGTCACCCAGCACCCGAAGTCTGCGCTCAAGGTCCGCGCAGGCAAGAAGGTGACGCTGCGTGCCAAGGCCAAGGGAGCCTTCCCCAAGGCCACGATCCAGTGGCAGCAGCGCAAGCCGGGCAAGGGCTGGAAGAACATCAAGGGTGCGACGAAGTCCAAGCTCCGCATCGTCGCGAACCACAAGACCGACAAGGTGCGGTACCGGGCGGTGTTCCGGAACGCGGCCGGCACGGTGCGTACGAAGTCCGCGAGGATCACGGTGCGCTCGGGCAAGCCCGCCTTCTCGGCACACCCGCACCACACGCGGGTCCGGGTCGGCAAGACGGCGACCTTCCGGGCCGAGGTCGCAGCCAAGCCGAAGGCGAAGCTGCAGTGGTTCCGCAAGGCCCCCGGGTCGCGTACCTGGGTCGCCGTGCGGGGCGCGACGAAGCAGACGCTTCGGGTCCGGGCGACGCCCGCCCGCTCGGGGACGCTCTACGTCGCGATCGCAACCAACGCCAAGGGCTGGACCGCGAGCAAGATGGCCAGGCTCACCGTGAAGCGGTGAGGGCCACGCGTCGGTGAGGACGGTGCCCCGTGGGAAGCTCCCTGTCCCACGGGGCACCGTCGTGTCCGGCGTGCTCGACCGCGACGGTGCGCACGGCGCGCTCGTCGGGCGAGACGTCCCCACCCGGGAGCGCGGGGACGGCGCGGCGTCCGGGTGCCCCCATACCGTAGGATCGTCAGGTTGCGCGCGTGACCCTCCGGTCCCGCCAGCCGCGAACGTGCGCCCCGTCGGCGCCCACCGAACCACCAGGAGAGCACTGCTGTGAAGAGCGCCGTCGAGACGCTGGAGCCCACCAAGGTCAAGCTCACCGTCGAGGTCACCTACGAGGACCTCGGCCCGAGCCTCAAGCACGCCTACGAGCACATCGCCGAGCAGGTGCAGGTGCCGGGCTTCCGCCGCGGCAAGGTCCCCCCGCGCATCATCGACCAGCGCATCGGCCGCGAGGCTGTGATCGAGCACGCCGTCAACGACGGCCTGAGCGAGTTCTACCGCCGTGCGATCGTCGAGAACGAGCTGCGCCCGCTCGGCGAGCCCTCCCTCGAGGTCACCCAGATGCCCGACCCGAGCTCGACCGACGGTGAGCTGCACTTCACGGTCGAGGTCGAGGTGAGCCCCGACATCGAGCTGCCCGCGCTCGACACGCTCGACGTGCGCGTGCCGAGCGCCGTCGTGACGGAGGAGGACGTGACCGCGCAGCTCGACGCGCTCCGGGAGCGCTTCGGGACCCTCGTGGGTGTCGACCGGCCCGCACAGGAGGGCGACTACGTCGTCCTCGACCTGCGCGCGACGATCGGCGACGAGGAGGTCGACGCCGTCTCGGGCATCAGCTACGAGATCGGCTCGGGCTCGATGCTCGAGGGCCTTGACGAGGCGCTCGTGGGCCTGTCGTCCGGGGAGTCCACGACCTTCCGCTCGCCCCTCGCCGGCGGCGAGCGTGCGGGGGAGGAGGCCGACGTCGCCGTGACCGCGACCGCGGTCAAGACGCGTGAGCTGCCCGCCGCCGACGACGACTTCGCCCAGCTTGCGAGCGAGTTCGACACCCTCGACGAGCTGCTCGACGACCTGCGCCAGCAGGCCGGGCAGCGCGCCGTGCTCACGCAGGCCAACGCGGCGGGCGACGAGCTCGTCAAGGCGCTTCTCGCCAAGGTCGAGGTCCCCGTGCCGATGGGTGTCGTCGAGGCCGAGGTGCACCGCCACCTCGAGGGCGAGGGGCGCCTCGAGGACGACGTGCACCGCGAGGAGGTGCGCGAGGAGACGATCGAGGCGCTGCGCCGCCAGATCGTGCTCGACAAGCTCGTCGACGAGCTCGAGGTCACGATCGGCCAGCAGGAGCTCATCGACTTCCTCGTCGACGCCTCGCGCCGCTACGGCATGGACCCCAACACCTTCATCAAGACGGTCGACGAGTCCGGCCAGATCCCCGCGATGGTTGGCGAGGCGGCGCGGTCGAAGGCCGTCGTCGTCGCGCTGCGCCGGATCGAGGTCAAGGACACCGACGGCAACGTCATCGACCTGTCGGCCTTCATCGGCACGGACGAGGACGAGGCCGAGGGGTCCGACGACGCGTCCGACGAGGAGTGACGGGGCCGGCAGGCCATCCGTGACGGGCCCCGCCGCGACGGCGGGGCCCACATCGTGACCACCGCTGCGCCGTCAGCGAAAACGACCCCCGCCAGGACGTTCTGCGGGGGTCGGGCGCGTTAGGGTCACCGAGAACGACAAGCGGCCACCGGGCTCCCCGGGCGGCGACGAGGCGAAGGAGCGGACGGTGCAGGAGAACTTCCCGGCAGGTCGGGCAGACGGCGCGGGCCTCGGCCTGAACGACAGCATCTACAACCGCCTGCTGCGCGAGCGCATCATCTGGCTCGGCTCCGAGGTGCGCGACGAGAACGCCAACGCGATCTGCGCGCAGATGATGCTGCTCGCCGCGGAGGACCCGAACAAGGACATCTTCCTCTACATCAACTCCCCGGGCGGCTCGATCACCGCGGGGATGGCGATCTACGACACGATGCAGTACATCGAGCCGGACGTCGCGACCGTCGCGGTGGGCATGGCTGCCTCGATGGGGCAGTTCCTGCTCTCCTCGGGCGCCAAGGGCAAGCGCTACGCGACCCCGCACGCGCGGATCATGATGCACCAGCCCTCCTCGGGCATCGGGGGCACCGCGACCGACGTGCGCATCCACGCCGAGCTCATCATGCACATGAAGAAGGTGCTCGCCGAGCTCATCGCCGAGCAGACCGGCAAGTCCGTCGAGCAGATCCACGCCGACTCCGACCGCGACTCGTGGTTCACCGCGCAGGAGGCGCTCGAGTACGGCTTCGTCGACCACGTCGTGAAGTACGCCAAGAACGTGACCGGGGGCGGCAAGGCCTGAGGGCCCGCCGGGAAGAAGGAGAAGCAGTGAGCACCGAGTCCCAGTTCATCTCCCGCGCCCAGCGCCTCGCAGGTGGCGCCGCGGCGGTCGCCCCGTCGTCGCGCTACATCCTCCCGCAGTTCGAGGAGCGCACGCCCTACGGCTTCAAGCGGCAGGACCCGTACACGAAGCTCTTCGAGGACCGCATCATCTTCCTCGGGGTCCAGGTCGACGACGCGTCCGCCGACGACGTCATGGCCCAGCTCCTCGTCCTCGAGAGCACCGACCCGGACCGCGACATCATCCTGTACATCAACTCCCCGGGCGGCTCGTTCACGGCCCTCACGGCGATCTACGACACGATGCAGTACGTCAAGCCCGAGATCCAGACGGTGTGCCTCGGCCAGGCTGCCTCGGCCGCCGCGGTGCTGCTCGCCTCGGGTGCGCCCGGCAAGCGCCTCGCGCTGCCCAACGCGCGCGTGCTCATCCACCAGCCCGCGATCGAGGGCGGCTACGCGCAAGCCTCGGACATCGAGATCCACGCGAACGAGCTGCTGCGCATGCGCGAATGGCTCGAGGACACGATCGCCCGCCACTCCGGCCAGGACCCCGAGCGGGTGCGCATGGACATCGAGCGCGACAAGATCCTCACGGCCCAGCAGGCCAAGGAGTACGGCCTTGTCGACCAGGTCCTCGAGTCGCGCAAGGCTCCCGCGCCCACGTCCTGAGACGAACGTGACGATTCGCCTTGCGGTTGGGGCGGCTCGCCGCCGATGGACCTGACATCCGGCCCGCGGTGGTGTGCAATGGTGACAGCAGCCCGGTCACAGGCACGGGTCGATGGTCGAGGACGCCGTCCGGCGTCCCACGGGACGGGAGGAGGCGAGCATGGCGCGGATCGGTGACGGTGCGGACCTGCTGAAGTGCTCCTTCTGCGGCAAGACCCAGAAGCAGGTCGTCAAGCTGATCGCGGGCCCTGGCGTCTACATCTGTGACGAGTGCATCGAGCTGTGCAACGAGATCATCGAGGAGGAGCTCTCCGAGGCGACCGAGGTCGGGCTCGTCGAGCTGCCCAAGCCGAAGGAGATCTTCGACTTCCTCGAGCAGTTCATCGTCGGTCAGGAGGACGCCAAGCGCGCCCTCGCCGTCGCGGTCTACAACCACTACAAGCGCATCCAGGCGGGCCAGGGCAAGCAGGACGAGGACGCGGTCGAGATCGCGAAGTCCAACATCTTGCTCATCGGCCCCACGGGCACCGGCAAGACCTACCTCGCCCAGACGCTCGCCAAGATGCTCAACGTGCCGTTCGCGATCGCCGACGCGACCGCGCTCACCGAGGCCGGCTACGTCGGTGAGGACGTCGAGAACATCCTGCTGAAGCTGATCCAGGCCGCCGACTACGACGTCAAGCGCGCCGAGACCGGCATCATCTACATCGACGAGGTCGACAAGATCGCCCGCAAGAGCGAGAACCCGTCGATCACCCGGGACGTCTCGGGCGAGGGCGTCCAGCAGGCGCTGCTGAAGATCCTCGAGGGGACGACGGCGTCCGTGCCGCCGCAGGGCGGGCGCAAGCACCCGCACCAGGAGTTCATCCAGCTCGACACGACGAACGTCCTGTTCATCGTCGCGGGTGCGTTCGCGGGTCTCGACGAGATCATCACCTCGCGTGCGGGTCGCCGCGGCATCGGCTTCGGGGCGCCGCTGCACTCGGCGGACGACGCCGACGTCTAC
>JAJUHG010000090.1 GCA_029267995.1 Micrococcales bacterium | reverse complement strand
GTCGTCCCCCAGAAGCTCGACAAGGCCGCGAAGGCCGCGGTCGAGCAGTTCGCCGAGGCGACCGCGGGCGCGGACCCGCGCGCCGACCTGTTCGCCCGGGCGGCGGAGTAGGAGGAGACGTGGCCTCGGTCGATGCTCAGGTGTTCGTCATCTCGGTCGCGGCCGAGCTCGCCGGGATGCACCCGCAGACCCTGCGGCAGTACGACCGGCTCGGCCTCGTCTCCCCACGCCGCACGCCCGGGCGGGGCCGGCGCTACTCCCTGCGCGACATCGCGAAGCTCCGCGAGATCCAGCGGCTCTCCCACGAGGAGGGCATCAACCTCGCGGGCATCAAGCGCATCCTCGAGCTCGAGGAGGAGGTCGAGCGGCTCACCGCCCAGGTCGAGGCGCTGCGCGACATCGTCGAGCCCGGACGGCGCGTCTTCACCGCGGGCCGTGCGGGCGAGGTGCAGGTCGTGCCGCGGGGTCAGCGTCCCCCGCGCGCCGAGGGTGCGCTCGTGCTGTGGCGGCCCCCGCTCGGTCGCTGAGCGAGGTGCTCAGACTTCCCCAGGGGCGTCGTCGTCGGGGTCGACCGTCTCGGGGCCGGGGCGCGGCGTCGGCGGGAGCGGCTCGGGACTGAACGGGGGGATCGTGCCCGCCCCCTGGTAGGGCGGGAGCGCCTCGGGCCCGAAGGGCGAGCGGGGCAGGAGCGCGCCCGCGAGGTCGATCGGGCCGGGCGCGGGCCGGCGCGTCGTGAGCAGGGCGACCGCGTCCCGGTGCTCGCGCGGCAAGGGCTCGACCCACAGCCGCGGCGGGCGGCGCAGCACGTCGGTCACGCCGAGCTCGCGGCCCACCACCTCGATCTGGTGGGCGAGGGTCGCGAGCGCGTCGTCCACGCGGGCCCGCTCGAGCAGGACCGCGAACACCCCGCCCCCGAGGCTCGCGGCCGGGTGCCCCTCACCGAACGCGACCTCGATCGCCCGGCCCGCGGCCGCTGAACGAGCGAGCCGGTCCCACGGGGCGACCCCGTCGCGCGCGACGTCGACGAGCAGCAGGCGCAGGTCCTGCTCGGGCGTCCCACCGCGCCGGCGCGCGACACCGTAGGCCTCGCGCAGACGCACCGCGAGGTACTCGGCCGTGGGCAGCCCCGACTCGGGGTCCATGCACGTGGTCGCGACGAAGCCCGGCCCACCGGGTGCGGCCCAGCCCTCGCACAGCGCCCGCACGGCCTCGATCGGCGGCGGGCCGTCCTCGAGGACGCGGTAGAGGTGCGTGAGGTCGTCGAGCGTCTCGCCGATCCCGACCCCGTGCTCCGCGCGCGCGGCCCCGAGCGCCTCGACCGCGTCGAGCACTCCCACGTCGAGGGTCACCGCCAGGACGACGTCGTCGACGACGGGCTGGTACCAGTCGCCCGGGCGCAACCACACCGAGGCGAGGCTGCGCACGCGCCACGCCTCCCGGACCTGCACGAGGGCAGGTTCGGGCATGGCAGGACTCGTCATGCTGGATGAGACCGGGCACGCCGGCGTGGATGACGCGGCCGAGCGGGTGAAGAATCGCGTGGTTCCCCTCGCCGCACCCGCATGGCACGCTTGGGGCCGGAAGATGCGCAGAACGGACAGGCGGTGAGGGGTGTGACGGGCGACGCGGCGGTGCTCAGCGACGCCGAACTCATCGCGGCTGTCCGCGCGGGCGACACGAACGCGTTCGCCCCGCTCTACGAGCGGCACGGCGCGGCGGCGCAGACCGTGGCCCGCCAGTACACCCGCTCGCAGGCCGACGCCGAGGACATCACCTCCGACGCGTTCGCCAAGGTGCTCTCCGTGATCGCCGCGGGCGGCGGCCCGGACGAGGCGTTCCGCGCGTACCTGTTCACCGTCGTACGGCGGCTCGCGTTCGCATGGGCGCAGAGCGGGCGGCGCGTCCAGCCCACCGACGACGTCGCGACGTTCGAGTCCGCGTACGGTCCTGCGGGCTCGGTCGAGGAGCCCGCGCTCGAGGGCTTCGAGCGGACCGTGGTCGCGCGCGCGTACGACGCGCTGCCCGAACGCTGGCAGGCCGTGCTCTGGTACACCGAGGTCGAGGGTCGCTCGGCGGCCGAGATCGCGCCCCTGCTCGGCATCTCGGCGAACGGCGTCGCAGCGCTCACGTACCGCGCGCGCGAGGGGCTGCGCCAGGGTTACCTCCAGCAGCACCTGTCGACCGCGCCGACCAAGGAGTGCGCGGGCGTCGTCGACAAGCTCGGCGCGTACGTGCGCGGCGGGCTCGCGGCGCGCGACACCTCGACCGTCGAGGCGCACCTTGCGGGGTGCACCGAGTGCCAGGCACTCGTGGGCGAGCTCGGCGACGTCAACCACGGCATGCGCGCGATCGTCGCCCCGCTCGTGCTCGGCATCGCGGGTCTGGGGGCCTTCGCGGGTCTCGGCGCGCTCGCGGGCGGCGGGTCGGCAGCGAGCTCGGGACCCGACGGGATCCCCGACGACGGCGGCGTGTGGGCCCAGCCCGCGGGCGGCGCCTCAGCCACGGGCGGCTCCGCGGCGACGACGGCGGGTGGTGCGGCCACGGGCGGTGGTCTTGCGAGCCTCGTGACCGTCCCGGTGGTCGGCGCTGCGGCGCTCGTGCTCGTGCTCGGGGCCGTCGTGGTCGCGGTCGCGACGGGCTTCTTCTCCCCGGCGAAGCCCGCGAGCACGCAGGCCGCGGCGCGCGAGCTCACCGTCGACGAGCCGGGCAAGCCCTCGCCGTCGGGTGACCCGGTCGGCCCCGACGAGCAGCGCGACGACCCGGTCGACCCGCCCGTGCCCGTCGACGACGGCGCGGACCTCCCGGACGGCGGCCGCACGCCGACCGGCCCTGACGACGGTCGCGACGACGACGGCGACGGGGGACGCGACCCCGACGACGGCGACGGCGGACGCGACCCTGACGACGGCGACGACGCCCCGGATCCCGAGGACCCCGAGACGCCCGAGCCCGAGGACCCTGAGACCCCGTCTCCTGAGGACCCGGAGACCCCGTCTCCTGAGGACCCTGAGACCCCGTCTCCCGAGGACCCCGAGACGCCCGGTCCTGAGGACCCCGAGACGCCTGAGCCGGAGGAGCCCGCCGGCCCGCCGAGCCTCGGCCTTCCCGCCGACCAGCCGACGGTCCGCCTTGCGGCGGGCGAGCCCGGCACGATCTCATTCTCGATCGTCAACTCAGGCCCGAGCCCCGCGGAGGACCTCGCGGCGGCCGTGACCCTCCCCGACGGGGTCGTGCTCACGAGTGGCGAGACCGTCGGTGCCGCGCGGGCCCTCGCGCTCCTCACGCGCGACGCGCGACCGTCCGCGGTCGCCCTCCTGGCGGGCGGGACGGCGTGGTCGTGCGGCCCCGCCCCCGGGGACTCCTCGACCACGTGCACGCTCGGCACCCTCGCGACGGGCGCCTCGGCCGAGCTGAGCCTCGACGTCGACGTCGTCGCCGCCACGCTCGGCCCGGCCGCAGTCACGATCGACATCACGGGTGAGGGCCTCGACCCCGTGACCGTTCAGCTGCCGGTCGAGATCCAACCTGCCCTCGACCTCGTCGTGCCCGGGGACGACGTCGTCTTCGTCTTCGACGCCGCGCCCGTGACGGTGCCCCTCGAGCTGCGCAACGCGACCAGCAGCGAGATCCCCGACGTCGTCGTGAACCTCTCGGTCCCGCCGGAGATCAAGGTCGACCTGTCCGGCGTCGGCGACGGATGGGAGTGCCCGTCGCTCGCGTCGCGTGATGACCCAGAGCCCGCGACCGAGCACGTCGCGTGCACCTCGCTCGAGGCGGTGCCCGCCGCCGCGGACGGCGAAC
The DNA here is from genome assembly GCA_029267995.1 of Micrococcales bacterium. Classification (GTDB taxonomy): domain Bacteria; phylum Actinomycetota; class Actinomycetes; order Actinomycetales; family Cellulomonadaceae; genus JAAYZM01. The sequence goes on along the minus strand of JAJUHG010000090.1, from coordinate 4,923 downwards.
CCGGTGTGCTCGTGCTCGACCTGCCCCTGAGCTGGGACTACCCGAACGGGCGCTTCGAGATCGAGGTCAGCGCGACGAGGGAGCCCCACGAGACGGCGAGGCACACGATCGGCGTCGTCGCGGACGTTCGAGCCGCGTGGCCCGGGGCGGCGGTCGTCGCGACCGTGCCCGAGGCCGAGCCGGACGAGGTGACCGAGGCTTCCCTCGTGATCGATCTGTGGGCCGAGGGCGCACTCGAGGGAGTGCTCTACGTGCGGTTCCCCGAGTCCCTCAGCGAGGTGAGCGGGCCGGACCTCGACGCCGACCCCCGCTGCGTCGCCGACCTGCTCGGCCCCGGGACGCGATGCCTCCCCGTCGACGCCCCCACAGCCGGTGACGATCCCCTGAGGCCGAGCTGGAGCTTCCTCGCGAGCGCGACCTGGAACGCCTGGTTCCAGGAGGCACCCCTCGACGGCGTGCAGCTGCGCCTCGTGCTCCCTGCGACCGAGGAGCTGCCCGAGCGGTCGGTCGACATCGACCCCTATGTCGAGGTGAGCGGCGCCACGCCCGACCTCGCGCGCGACTAGCTAGACGATCCCGTACAGCCGGTCGCCCGCGTCACCGAGGCCCGGGACGATGTACGCGTTCTCGTCGAGCCGCTCGTCCACCGCGGCCACCACGACCGTGACGTCCGCGCGGTGACCGACCGTCTTCTCGACATGCTGCAGACCTTCGGGCGCCGCGAGCAGGCACACCGCCGTGACGTCGCGAGCGCCGCGGTCGAGCAGGTACTCGATCGCTGCGACGAGCGTGCCGCCCGTCGCGAGCATCGGGTCGAGCAGGAAGCACTGCCGACCCGTGATGTCGTCCGGGAGCCGGTTCGCGTACGTGACCGCCTCGAGGGTCTTCTCGTCGCGCAGCATCCCGAGGAAGCCGACCTCGGCGGTCGGCAGCAGACGCGTCATGCCCTCGAGCATCCCGAGGCCCGCGCGCAGGATCGGCACGACGAGCGGGCGGGGCAGGGCGATGTGCGTGCCGACCGTCGTCGCGACGGGCGTGGTCACCTCGCGCGGCTCGGTCGCGACGTCGCGCGTCGCCTCGTACGCCAGCAGCGTGACGAGCTCGTCGACGAGGAGCCGGAAGGTCGGCGACTGCGTCTCGGCGTCCCGCAGGACGGTGAGCTTGTGGGCGACGAGCGGGTGGTCGACGACGTGAACGCGCATGCGCTCACGGTACCGGTGCGGCACCGGCCATGATGGTGCGATGCAGCCCTCAGCCCGCGACGTCGACGTGATGCGCCTCGCACTCGTGCGCGCCCGTCGCGCCCTCGGGACGGGAGACGTGCCCGTGGGCGCCGTCGTCGTCGGGCCGGACGGCGCCGTCGTCGGCGAGGGGCACAACGCGCGCGAGGCCGACGGCGACCCGACCGCGCACGCCGAGGTGCTCGCGCTGCGGGCCGCGGCCCGCACGCTCGGGCGGTGGCGGCTCGAGGACTGCACGCTCGTCGTGACGCTCGAGCCGTGCCTCATGTGCGCGGGGGCGATCGTGCTCGCACGCGTGCCGCGCGTCGTCTTCGGGGCGTGGGACCCCAAGGCGGGGGCGAGCGGCTCGCAGTGGGACGTGCTGCGCGACCGGCGCGTCAACCACCGGCCCGAGGTGCTCGGCGGGGTGCTCGAGGACGAGTGTGGCGAGGTGCTGCGCGAGTTCTTCGAGTCCCAGCGCTGAGGCTCGCGTTTCGGCCCACGGCGTCGAGCAGGTATCCTGCTTCGGCTGGCTCGTCCAGCATGGGTAGCGTGTCCGAGTGGCCGAAGGAGCACGACTCGAAATCGTGTGAGGTTAACAGCCTCCGTGGGTTCAAATCCCACCGCTACCGCCAAGGGACTGCACGGTTCCCAGCTCGTGACAAGACCCCACCCGGTGCCCCGGGCGGGGTCTTGTACGTCGTGGCTCAGGACTCCGGCTGAGCAGACGCGTCGTCGTCCGACGACGGCGCACTACCGTCGGGCGGGCCGGCTGGCGCGGGTGACTCGGCGCGCGGTGCGGGTGGCTCCGCGCGCCGCGCGGGTGGCGGTGGTGCCGCGTGCCCCGTCTCGCTCGGCACCTCGCCCGTCGACCGCTCGGCAGCCTCCGGGCTCGCGGGCGCGAAGGCGATGCGCCCCCAGGCCTCGATGCGGTCGATCGCGGGGGCCGGTTCTCCCGGTCGAGCCCACGTCGCGGCGAGTGCGGCGTTGCGGGCGCGGTGGTACTGCCCGTAGGCGAGCAGTCGCGTCGCCTTGGGGAGGAAGCCACGGCCGCGTCGGGCCGCCTCGCGAACCCCCGCCCAGCCGAACCCCGGCAGTCCCAGGTCGACGCGCCGTCGTCGCCAGTGCTCGAACGCGAGAAGGGCGGGAACCGCGAGGAGGAGCACTACGGGCTGCAGGTGACCGTTGGCCGTGAGGAACCGCAGGGGTGAGGTGTCGTTCCACAAGTGGTCGTTGTACACGGCGTGGTCGATCGTCGCGTGCAACCAGACGACAGGCACGATCCAACGCACCAGGGGCAGCCGGTGGCGGAACATGACGACGAGACCGACGGTGATACCGAAGATCGCCCCGCTGCCCGCGTGGTACGTCGTCAGGTAGCCCCAGGGTGACTCATAGAACGTCGGGAAGATCGCACCATAGGGTCCGCCGAACGCCCCCGCGAGGCTCCCGCCCTCGTCGAAGCCCGGTAGGAACCTGCGGTACATCCCGTCCTCGTGGATCGCGAGGCCCGCACCGACCGACCAGCCCACGACCATGAGGTCGAGCACCCCCGGGAGGCGGCCCGGACGCCGGCACAGCCGCCACGCGATGAGCATCGTCCCGGCGAGGAGTCCCGCCTCCTCGAACGGTGGGACCCACCAGGTCGCGAGGGCAGGGTTGCCTGTGCCGAGCCACCTCACGATGGGGATGAGCGGAACGAAGACCACGACCGGTACGAGGAACGTCCCGAGGAAGTACGCGGTGAGGACCTCCCGCGCGCCGATCGACCGCACCCCGACCGTCGCGAGCATGAGCCACGCGAGGACGTACAGGTGGATGACGACGTTGTTCACCACGAAGCCGGCTCCGCCGTCCTTCATGAGTCCCGGCAGGAGAAGCACGAAGCTGACGGCAGAGAGCACGAGTGCGACGGCCCGGAGCATGCCGGCACGGTCCGCGATCCACCACGCGCGCAGGAGTGGGAGCCGGGTCGCAGGCGCAGGAGCTCCGCTCATCGCCAGTCCTTCCACCCGGTGTCCCCGGAGCCACCGGATCCTCCCGACCCGCTGGGCGGGGTTCCCATCGCACCGCCCGTCTGCTCCCAGATGCGTTCCTCGCGGATGCGGTCGGAGTTGATGACGTTCGGGACACCTTCGGTCACGGCTGGCGTGGCATCGATAGCGGTCACCGCCGGGCCGATGACCTTTCCGAGGCCCTTGGTCACCGACGTGGCCATCTCCCAGAGGAGGTTGAAGATCGTCCGTGTGGCGGAGTCGATCTCCATCCTCTCCTTCTGGTGGGGCCCCTCGTGGAACGGTGTGTCTCGGTCCGAGTGGTCCTGCTCCGGGCGGGAGGGGTTGTGCTGGCGCGGGTCACCACGCCCCGGCCGACTCGGGTTCGCTGCGTCCCAGCTGCTCGTGACGCTTCCGGGCCACGTCGAAGGCCCCGGGGTGTTCCCGGAGCAAGGTCCGCACATCTCGCACGCGTCGAGCACTACGTCTACGAGCTCGCTCAGCATCAAGTCCCCATCTCGTCGGTCACGGGGCCGCCTCGATTCGACGACTCCGGTGGCGTCGTGAGCACGTGACCCTACGGCCGCTCGCCGGCCCGTTCAAGGATCTCGGCTCGTGCAACCGGGTGAATCGTTCGCTCGGACGCCTGCCCGGCAGGGCGCTGACCTAGGCGGGGTCGCGGATGATGGGGCACGTCATGCAGTGCCCGCCGCCGCGGCCGCGGCCCAGCTCGGCGCCGACGATCTCGATGACCTCGATCCCCGCGGCACGCAGCAGCGAGTTGCTCAGCGTGTTGCGGTCGTAGGTGAACACGACGCCCGGCTCGAGGGCGAGCGCGTTGTTGCCGGAGTCCCACTGCTGGCGCTCGGACTCGTAGACGTCACCGCCCGTGTCGATCGTGCGCAGGCCGTCGATCCCCATGGCGCGGGCGACGACGTCGACGAACGGCGTCGAACCCTCGTCGATCACGTCGAAGCCCGGGGCGGCGTCGGACGGCACGAGGGTGAAGGTGTGGATCGCGTCGACGATGCGCGGGTACAGGGTCACGACGTCGCGGTCCACGAACGTAAACACCGTGTCCAGGTGCATCGCCGAGCGCAGCTGCGGCATGCCGGCGACGACCACGCGCGACGCCGCGCCCTGGGCGAAGAGCTCGGCCGTGACCTGGGTGATCGCGTGGCGTGACGTGCGCTCGCTCATGCCCATGAGCACGACGCCGTCGCCCACGGGCATGATGTCGCCGCCCTCGATCGTCGCCTGGCCCCAGTCCCGCTCCGGGTCTCCCCACCACACGCGCGAGCCGACGAAGTCGGGGTGGAAGGAGTAGATCGCCTCGTACAGGAGCGTCTCGTCGTGCCGGGCGGGGAAGAACAGCGGGTTGAGGGTCAGCCCGCCGTAGAGCCAGCACGTCGTGTCCCGCGTGTAGAGCGTGTTGGGCAACGGCGGCATGAGGTACTCGAGCGCGCCGAGCGACTCGCGCGCGAGGTCGACGGCGGGGCGGCGGTACTCCTCCGGCAGGTCCGTCGTCGCGAGGCCGCCTATGAGCAGCTCGGTGAGCTGGCCCGGCGGCAGGGTCTCGAGGTACTCGCGGGTGCTGTCGACGAGCCCGAGACCCACCGGCTCGGGCACGATCTTGCGGTCGAGCAGCCAGTCGCGCGCGCCGGGCACGGCGAGCGTCTCGGCGAGAGCGTCGTGCAGCTCGACGACGT
>JAJUHG010000089.1 GCA_029267995.1 Micrococcales bacterium | reverse complement strand
GGTCACCGCGCCCCTCGACCGTGCGCACCGCGAGCTCGACGCGCACCCCTCCGCTCGCGACGGGCGCGGGCTCGGAGCGCACGGTCCCCTCGAGCTCGACGACGGCGGCCTGCGCGACAAGCCCTTCGAGGGGCCCCGCCCCGCGCACCGCGAGCTGACCGGCCGCCGAGGCGGATACCGCAGCGACCGCGACGAGCACGAGCACGAGCTGTCCCGGCACGCCGCTCGCGGGGCGCGGTGCGGGGACGGATCCTGGCGATGCTCCCGCAGGCGAGCGCTGCTCCCTCCGCGCACCGGAGGGCCCACTTGCCGGTCGGTGCGCTCGGGCGAGGACCCCGAGCAGCACGGCGAGGCCCACGGCCACCGCGGCGAGAGCCCCCGCGGCACCCGCCTGGGCACCCACGAGGAGCGCCGCAGCGAGCCACGCCGCGAGCGCCGCGGGGACGAGGCGCAGGTCCTTCACACGCGCACGAGCTCGCTCAGCCGGGCGAGCAGGCTCGGGCCGATACCCGAGACCTCGGCGAGCTCGGCGACGCTCGAGAACCGGCCGTGCTCGGTGCGCCACGCGAGGATCCGCTCGGCGAGCACGGGCCCGATCCCGGGCAGCTGCTCGAGCTGGGCCGCGTCGGCGGTGTTGAGGTCGAGCCGGGGGTCTGCGGGCTGCGCGTCGACCGTGGTCTTGGCGGCGGGCCCCGGGACGAGGATCTGCTCGCCGTCCTCGACGACGCGGGCGAGGTTGACCGCGCCGAGCGAGGCCTCCCGGGTCGCCCCGCCGGCGGCCTCGACCGCCTCGGACACGCGCGCGCCCGCGGGCAGCTCGACGACCCCGGGCTCGGCGACCTCACCGACGACGTGCACGACCACGCGCTCATGGGTGTCCGCGAACGGGTCGTGCGCGGGTCCGCTGCTCTCGAGCGGGACGACCTCGGGCGTGGTCCACGCGCGCAGCACGACGAGCGCCGCGACGACGAGCAGCACGGCGCCGACAAGGAGCGCGGGCCGCAGTGCGAGCCGCCACCGCCGTGCGGGTTGCTCGAGAACGTCGGGGTGCTCGAGCGGGTGACCGTGCGCCGCGGTGTACGCGGTCGAGGCGGTGCTGAGCGCGGTCGCGCGCAACCGTGCGAGGACGTCGTGCGCGTCGCGGTCCTGAGAGTCACGGTCCTGAGCGTCACGGTCGTGAGCCTTACGGCCCTCAGCGTCGCGGTCCTGAGGGTCGCGATCCTGAGGGTCACGGTCCGCGACGTCACGGTGCTGAGCGCCGCGGCTGAGGACAGCACCGTCGGCCGCGCCGACTTGAGCCGCGCCGCCGTCGGCCGCACCGTCGTCGGGGAGCCGAACCCCCAGGACGCCGTCGTCGGGGAGCTGGACCCCCAAGACGCCGTCGGCGTCGGGGAGGCCGGGCCACGCCGGGGCACGCGGCTCGACACCGCCCTGCGGCACGACCCCGATGCCCCGCGTGGCCTCACGCTCGGCGAGAGTGCTCAGCCTCTCGCGCGCCCGCGCGGAGGCGCGCCGCGACCTGTTCATGCGGGGCAACCTAGGTCGCCCGCGCGGGGCGCCGTCGCTCGCCCCGAGGCGCCTGTGGACCGCGGGTCGCTAGCGGTCGGTCACGACCGCGGTGAGCAGCCCCGGGCCCGCATGCGCGCCGATCACGGCGCTCACCTGCGAGACGAGCACCTCGTCGGCCTCGCACCCGACGCCCGCCGCGATCTCGGCGGCGAGCTCGGCCGCGAGCTCGGGCTGCCCGAGGTGGTGCACCGCCAGCCGAGGCCACTCCCGCCCCGCGGCGGCCTCGACCGCGAGCGCGACGAGCCGCTCGCGCGCGGCGCGGCGCGTGCGCACCTTCGCGTGCACCTCGATGCGTCCCTCGCGCAGCGTGAGGATCGGGCGCATCCCGAGCACCGTGCCGAGCGCGGCCGCCGCGGCGGAGAGGCGACCCCCACGGCGCAGGTGGTCGAGCGAGTCGACGAGGAAGAACACGCGTGCCGTGCCCGCGACGTCCCGTGCGCGCTGCGCGGCGATCGCCCCGGGCGCAAGCTCGGAACGTGCCCGGCGGGGAAGCTCGCGCACCGCCTCGGCAGCCGCGAGCGCCGCGAATCCGAGCCCGAGGCCGGCCGAGCGGGAGTCCACGAGGTGCACCGGGACAGGTGCCCCGAGCGCCGCGAGCTCGGCCGCGCGGAACGTGCCCGACAGCTCGCTCGACAGGTGCACCGAGACGATCTCGCGCGCCCCCGCACGGGCCGCCTGGGCGTACGCGCGCGCGAACGCGGCCGGCGCGGGCTGGGAGGTCGTCACGGACGTGCCCGCCTCGAGCGCCTCGACGAGCAGCCGTGCGGTGTCCCCCTCGCCCTCGACGTGCCGGGCACCGTCGATCACGACGTCAAGCGGGACGACCGTGAGCTGGTGCTCGGCGACGAGCTCGGGCGGCACGGACGCGGTCGAGTCGGTGACGACTGCGACCCGCGCTGGACGGACCCGGGAGAACACCTACGCGGGCACCACGTTGACGAGCTTGGGCGCCCGCACGATCACCTTGCGCACCTCACGCCCGTCGAGGTGGCGCTGGACGCCGGGGTCGGCGAGCGCGATCTCGCGCAGCTCGTCCTCGCTCACGTCCGGGGAGACCTCGACCCGGCCACGGACCTTGCCCGCGACCTGGAGCACGCACGTGACCGTGTCCTCGACGAGGTACTGCTCGTCCGCGACGGGGAACGGGGCGCGCAGGAGCGAACCCTCGTGCCCGAGGCGCGACCACAGCTCCTCGGCGATGTGCGGGGCGACCGGGGCGACCATGAGCACGAGCGGCTCGACCGCGGCACGGGGCACCGCCTCGAGCGAGGTGAGGTGGTTGTTGAGCACGATCATCTTCGCGATCGCGGTGTTGATGCGCATCGCCGACATCTCGGTGCGCACGTCCGCGATCGTGCGGTGCAGCACGCGCAGGGTCTCGGTCGACGGCGCGTCCTCGGTCACCGTGACCTGGCCAGTCTCCTCGTCGACGACGTTGCGCCACAGGCGCTGCAGGAAGCGGTGCGCGCCGACGACGGCCCGGGTCTCCCACGGGCGCGACAGGTCCAGCGGCCCCATCGACATCTCGTAGACGCGGAAGGTGTCCGCGCCGTAGGCGTCGAAGATCTCGTCGGGGGTCACGACGTTCTTGAGCGACTTGCCGATCTTGCCGTACTCGCGGTTGACCGGCTCGCCCCGCCACGTGAAGCCCGCCTGCTCGTCGCCCTCGACCTCGTTCGCGGGCACGTACTGACCGCGCGCGTCGGTGAAGGCGTAGGCCTGGATGTAGCCCTGGTTGAACAGCTTGCGGAACGGCTCGAGCGAGGACACGTGGCCCAGGTCGAACAGCACCTTGTGCCAGAACCGCGCGTAGAGCAGGTGCAGCACGGCGTGCTCGACGCCGCCGACGTACAGGTCGACCCCGCCCGTCTCGCCCGCCTCGGCGTTGTGGTGCGGGCCGAGCCAGTAGGCCTCGAGCTCGGGGTCGACGAGCGCGTCGTCGTTGTCGGGGTCGAGGTAGCGCAGGTAGTACCAGCACGACCCGGCCCAGTTGGGCATCGTGTTGGTGTCCCGGCGGTACTGCTTGGGCCCGTCGCCGAGGTCGAGCGTGACCTCGACCCAGTCGGTGTTGCGGCCGAGCGGCGGCTCGGGCTCGGAGGTGACGTCGTCGGGCTCGAAGGTGCGCGGGGAGTAGTCGGGCACCTCGGGCAGGTCGACGGGGAGCATCGACTCGGGCAGCGCGACGGGCTGACCGTGCTCGTCGTAGACGATCGGGAACGGCTCGCCCCAGTACCGCTGGCGCGAGAACAGCCAGTCGCGCAGGCGGTAGGTCACGGTGCCCTTGCCGACGCCGTGCTCCTCGAGCCACGCGGTGATGCGTGCCTTCGCGTCCTCGACGTCGAGCCCGTCGAGGCTCACGCGGTCGGAGGAGGAGTTCACGACGACGCCGTCGCCCGTCCACGCGCCCTCGTGCCCCTCGGGCGGCTGGACCGTGTAGACGACCGGCAGCTCGTAGGCCTGCGCGAAGTCGTAGTCGCGCTCGTCCCCGCCCGGGACGGCCATGATCGCGCCCGTGCCGTAGTCCATCAGGACGTAGTCGGCCGTGAACACGGGGATGTACTCGCCGTTGACGGGGTTGATCGCGAGGTGGCCCGTGAACACGCCCGTCTTGGTGCCGGCCTCGGCCTGGCGCTCGACGGCCGTCTTGCGGGCCGCCTGCGCGCGGTACTCGGCGACCGCCGCGGCAGGGTGGTCGTGGCCGCCCGTCCACACCCCGTGCGTGCCGTCGGGCCACTCGCTCGGCACCTCGTCGAGCAGGGGGTGCTCGGGGGCGACGACCATGAAGGTCGCGCCGAACAGCGTGTCGGGGCGCGTCGTGAAGACCTCGACCTCGGCGCCGCCGACGACCTCGAACACGACGTTGGCCCCGTGCGAGCGACCGATCCAGTTGCGCTGCATGAGGCGCACCTTCTCGGGCCAGTCGATGAGGTCGAGGTCGTCCGCGAGGCGGTCGGCGTAGGCCGTGATCCGCATGTTCCACTGGCGCAGCGAGCGCTGGAACACCGGGAAGTTGCCGCGCTCGGAACGCCCGTCCGCGGTGACCTCCTCGTTCGCGAGGACCGTGCCCAGGCCCGGGCACCAGTTGACGGGCGCCTCGGAGACATAGGCGAGGCGGAAGGAGTTGACGACGCGCTGGCGCTCGGGCTCGTCGAGCTCGGCCCACGTGCGCTCCCGGCCGTCGAACAGCTCGGTGGGCACGGGCCGCGTGCCGGACTCGAGCTCGGCGACGAGCTCGCTGATCGGGCGCGCACGCCCCATGCCGCCTGCGCGACCCGGCGCCTCGGGGTCGTACCAGGAGTTGAAGATCTGCAGGAAGATCCACTGCGTCCAGCGCACGTAGTCCGGGTCGATCGTCGCGAACGAGCGGCGCGGGTCGTGCGCGAGGCCGAGCCGGCGCAGCTGGCCCTTCATGATGTCGATGTTCGCCTCGGTCGACACGCGCGGGTGCTGGCCCGTCTGGACCGCGTACTGCTCGGCGGGCAGGCCGAAGGCGTCGAAGGCGAGGGCGTGCATGACGTTGTCGCCCGACATGCGCCGGAACCGCGCGACGACGTCGGTCGCGATGTACCCGAGCGGGTGGCCGACGTGCAGCCCGGCACCCGAGGGGTAGGGGAACATGTCCATCACGACGACGGCCGGCGCGCCCTCGGGCGCGTGCTTGCCCTCGGCGTCGGTCAGCTCGCCCTTGGGGTTGGGCGTCCAGAAGGTCCGCTCGCGCTCCCAGCGGTCCTGCCACGCGGCCTCGAGCTGCCCCGCGAGCCGCGCGGTGTAGCGGAACGGCGGGGTCGAGTCGTCGGTCGTGGGGCTCGGGTTCTGCTGGGTCGTCACCCGGGGAAGTCTAGTCAAGTGCCGGGGTGGTCCCCGCCCGGCTCAGAACTGGTTGCGCAGCGCGACGACGATGAGTCCTGCGACGACGACGTACCACGCGACCGCGATCACGAAGCGGTTGCGCACGAGCCACGCACGGGCGCGCTCGCCGAGCGGGACGATCCGCTCCGCACCGAGCTGCACGAGCGTGTACCAGAACACCGGCCACGTCGCGAGCCACACGACGAAGCAGTAGGGGCACAGCACGACGAGCACCGCGAGCGAGGTGTAGATGAGGAAGACGACGAGCGCCATGCCGAGCGTCGACCCGACGGCCATCGCGACCCACATCCATCGCGGCGGTCGCAGGCCTGCGAGCAGCGCCGCGCCGAAGCACATGACCACAGGGAAGGCCCCGATCCCGAGCAGCGGGTTGGGGAAGCCGAGCAGCGAGCCCTGCCACGAGGCCATCGCGGGCGCGCAGTCGATCGCGGCGTTGATCGAGCACGAGGCGACGTGGTCGGCGTCGAGGAGCGAGGCGATCCGCTCGAGCGCGAGCACGGCAGAACCGACGAGCCCCACGAGGCCCGCGACGAGGTAGAGCCAGCCGAGGCGCGCGAGCGGGACACCGTTCTCGGGCTCGAGCAGCTCGAGCTCGCCGTCGTCGTCGAGCGGTGCGGTCACACGTTCCTCCGGTGTGCGGGACTCGGCACACTGTACCGACGCGCACCTGGGGAATCCCTGGGAACCGCGCGGGGGCGGGCGCGCGTCAGTAGTGTTCGGCGCATGGGCGACAAGCAGCCGGACCTCGCGGCGCTCGAGGCCGCAGCAGCACAGGCCGAGGCCGAGGCGGCCGAGGCAGCAGCCGCAGCAGCTGCCGCTAAGGCCGCCGCGGCACGGGCGGCGCTCGAGGCGGCCCAGGCCGCAAGCGCGTCAGGGCAGTCCGCCGACGACGGCGCCTCGTCACCTCCCCAGGCCAGCGGGCCGCCCGATACGAGCGGCACCCCCGACGCTGCCGGCACCCCCACGGCGAGCGACTCCCCCGAGGCCCCGCAGGACGCCGTCGTCGGCGAGCTCACAGGCTGGGCCCGCACCGTCCACGAGGGGTACAGCTTCTCCGGCGAGGTGCTCCGGCTCGGCGCGCTCGTCGAGGACGGCACCGCGAACGCGGCCGTCCAGGTGGGCCTGCCGCTCGCGATGATGAACCGGCACGGCCTCGTCGCGGGCGCGACCGGGACCGGCAAGACCAAGACCCTCCAGGTGATGACCGAGGCACTCAGCGACGCGGGTGTGCCCGTGTTCGTCGCCGACATCAAGGGCGACCTCTCGGGGCTCGCGGTCGAGGGACCCTCGAACGACAAGCTGCTCGAGCGCACGAGGAGCATCGGTCAGGACTGGCAACCGCGTGCGTTCCCGGTCGAGGTGTTCTCGCTCGGCGGGATGGGCACGGGCGTGCCGATCCGCACGACCGTGACGGACTTCGGCCCCCTGCTGCTCGCGAAGGTGCTCGGTCTCAACGCGACCCAGGAGTCGAGCCTCGGGCTCATCTTCCACTGGGCGGACTCCCAGGGGCTCGCGCTGCTCGACCTGAAGGACCTACGCTCGACGATCGCGTTCCTCGTCTCGGACGAGGGCAAGGCCGAGCTCAAGGGCATCGGCGGGCTCTCGGCCGCGACGGCCGGGGTGATCCTGCGCGAGATCGTCGCGCTCGAGGCGCAGGGCGCCGACGTGTTCTTCGGCGAGCCGGCGTTTGCGACCGCCGAGCTGATCCGCACGACCTCCGACGGGCGCGGCGTCGTCTCGGTGCTCGAGCTGCCCGCGGTCCAGGACCGGCCCGCGCTGTTCTCGACCTTCGTCATGTGGCTCCTCGCGGACCTGTTCTCCGAGCTGCCCGAGGTGGGCGACCAGCCCAAGCCGCGCCTGGTGTTCTTCTTCGACGAGGCGCACCTGCTGTTCCACGGGGCGTCGAAGGACTTCCTGACCCAGGTCACCCAGACGGTGCGGCTCATCCGGTCCAAGGGCGTGGGCGTGTTCTTCGTGACCCAGTCGCCCAAGGACGTGCCGGCCGACGTGCTCGCCCAGCTCGGCAACCGGGTCCAGCACGCGCTGCGCGCCTTCACCCCGGACGACGCGAAGGCCCTGCGCGCCGCGGCGCGCACCTTCCCGACCTCGGACTACGACCTCGAGCGGCTGCTCCAGGAGCTCGGCACGGGCGAGGCGGTCACGACCGTGCTGACCGAGAAGGGTCGCCCGACGCCCGTCGCGTGGACCCGGCTGCGCGCGCCGCGGTCCTCGATGGACCCCGCTCCCGCGGGCGTGCTCGACCAGGTGGTCGCGGCCTCGCCGCTCGCCCCGCGCTACGCCGAGACGGTCGACAACGAGTCCGCGCACGAGCTGCTCGCCGAGCGCATGGCGACCGCCGAGCGGGAGCGTGCGGCCGCCGAGGCCGAGGCGCAGCGCCTCGAGGAGGAGGCCGCCGCGGCGAAGGCCGCCGAGAAGGAGGCCGCGCGCAAGGCACGCGAGAAGCAGAAGTCGTCCCGGCGCACGTCGTCGGCGAGCAAGGGCATGGAGTCGCTCTTGCGCTCCGTCGGCACGCAGCTGGGCCGCGAGATCACCCGCACCGTCTTCGGCACCCGCCGCCGCTGACACCCTAAAGCCCCTCCCCCTGCCGCCCCCTGCCGACCCCTCCCGCCCCCCTTCCCCCCTCCCCTCCCGCCGAGTTCGGCACCAGCCACCCAGGTCGGCAGGTTTGCGTGCCGAAGTCGGTGCCCGGTGCCGAGCTCGGCGGGGGTGGTGGGTCGGTGCTGGGTGGGGTGGGTCGGTGCTGGGTGGGGTGGGTCAGTTCTGGCCCCGGGTGGGTCAGTGCTGGCCGGGGGGACCGTTGGGGTCGCGGCCCCGGCGCACCAGGACGACGATCCCGACGACGACGAGCACGGTCACCGCGAGACCGGCGAAGAACCACGCCTCGGCGTTGTCGGAGATGTCGTCCGCGGGGGGCGGGGTCACCTGCTCGGGGCTGAGCGTCGCGTCCGCCCCCGGGGTCTCGGTCAGCTCAGGGTCGGTCTGCTCGGGTGCGGGGTCCTGCGCGGCGTCGTCCTGCGTCGCGTCGCCCTGGGTCCCCTCACCCTCGGTCGTCTCACCCTGAGCAGCATCGTCCGTCTCGGTCGCGCTGGGCTCGGGCTCGGGCGCTGCCGGGCTCGTGAAGGTGAAGGTCCCGTCGATCGGGTGCCCGTCCGAGGAGGTCACGACCCACACGACGTCGTAGCTCCCGCCCGCGAGCTCCTCGAGCAGCTCCCACGTGACGAAGGTGCCCTCGATCTGCGCGGGCCCGACCTCGACCTCGGTGCCCTCGGCATCGGTGATCCGCAGCTCGGGGTTGATGTCGAGGATGTTGCCCGTGAACTCGAGCACGATCTCGCTCGGCGCGGCGTCGAGATCGGCGCCGTCGGCCGGGTCGGAGGCGATCAGCGCGTCGTGCGCCGCCGCAGGCGTCGCG
>JAJUHG010000088.1 GCA_029267995.1 Micrococcales bacterium | reverse complement strand
ACGGGATCGAGCACGTCGACCTGTGCCTCGGGGACACGGGGGCGATGTGCGGCCACTCCCCCGCCCCGGTCGTGCGCGCGGTGCGCGAGCAGGTCGCGCGCGGGATCACCGCGATGCTCCCGACCGCCGACGCGGCCGTCGCCGCGGCCCTCGCGCGCCGCGACGTCGCGGCCGTCCTCGCCGAGCCCGCCATGACGAACATCGGGATCGTGCTGCCCAAGCCCGGCTTCCACGACGCCCTGCGCGAGCTCACGCGCGCGCACGGCACGTGGCTCGTGCTCGACGAGACGCACACCCTGTGCGCGGGACCCGGCGGGGCCGTCGCGACGTGGAGGGCTCGACCCGGACGCCGTCGTCGTCGGCAAGACGATCGGTGGCGGGGTGCCGATCGGGGCCTTCGGCATGACTCCCGAGCTCGCGGCCGCCTCCGCCGGGCACGTCGAGCTCGAGCAGGTCGACGTCGGAGGGATCGGCGGGACGCTCGCCGGGAACGCCCTGTCGCTCGCCGCGGCTCGGGCGACGCTCGAGGAGGTCCTGACGGACGACGTGTTCGCGAGGATGGACGGGCTCGCGGCGCGCTGGGCCGACGGCGTCGCGCAGGTCACGGCGGCCGCGGGCCTGGACTGGCACGTCACGCGGCTCGGCTGCCAGGCCGAGTACGCCTTCAGCGCCGAGCCGCCGCGCGGCGGGGCGCAGGCCGCGTCCGCGGACGACTTCGAGCTCCAGCAGTACCTGCACCTGCAGGCCCTCGCGCGTGGCGTGCTCCTGACGCCGTTCCACAACATGGCGCTCATGAGCCCGGCCACGAGCGATGCGGACGTCGACGCCCACTCGAGCGCGTTCGAGCAGGCCACGGCGTTCCTCGTGGGCTGAGCCGGACCGCTCTCGACAGGCGAGCGGGCCCGATCCGGCCCAGACTCGGGGAAGCGGCGCACGCGCGTCGACCCGAGGAGGAGCGCTTGAGCGACGACGTCACGGTCTGCGTGCTCGCGCCCCAGCCGCAGCTGACGATCACGATCGAGGAGCGCACGGGAAGCGACGAGCCGCAGGTCCACATCCACACCGGGGGCCAGGGGCTGTGGGTCGCGCGCATGGCCGCCTCGCTCGGTGCGCGCGCCACGGTGTGCGGGCCGTTCGGCGGCGAGACAGGCACCGTCGCGGCCCTCCTCGCCGAGCACGAGAACCTCGCCGTCCGCTCGGCGCCGTACTCGGCGGGCAACGGGGCGACGATCCACGACAACCGCGCCGACGAGCCCGTCGAGATCGCGATCCAGCCGCCGGGGACGTTCGACCGCCACGAGCTCGACGACCTGTACGGCGCCTTCCTCGTCGAGGCCCTCGGCTCCGACGCGTGCATACTGACGGGGGCCGAGCCCGCCTCGCTCCTCCCACCCGAGCTCCTCGGGCGGCTCGGCGCCGACCTGCGCGGCGCCGACACCGTCGTCGTGGCCGACCTGTCCGGGGACGCGGCTCTCGCCGTCGCTCGCTCGGGGGTCGACGTCCTGAAGATGAGCCACGAGGAGCTCATGGACGCGCGTACCTCGAGCGACTCGCCCGAGGACCTCGTCACGGCCGCTCGCGAGCTGCTCGCGATGGCCGAAGACGCCGACCCCTCCCACGCCGTCATGGTCTCCCGGGCGGCCGAGCCAGGCCTCCTCGTTACGGCCGACGCCGTGCGCGAGCTCCACAGCCCGCCCGTCACGGCGCGCAACCACCGCGGCGCCGGCGACTCGATGACGGCCGGGATCGCCGTCGGTCTCGCTCGCGGCATGGACCTCGTGGACGCGGCCCGGCTCGGCACGGCCGCCGGGGCCCTCAACGTCACGCGGCGCGGTCTGGGCACGGGCCGGCGCGACCAGATCGAGCGCTTCGCGCCCCACGTCACGGCGCGCTCCCCCAGCTGATCGGCGCCGCGCCCGTCCGCCCGTCACCGACCGCACGAGCACCCTCGCGAAGGAGAACTGATGAGAGTCCTGATCACGAACGACGATGGCATCGGCTCGCCCGGCCTGACCGCGCTGGCCCGGATCGCCGCGGCGCGCGGCTTCGACGTCGTCGTCGCCGCGCCGGCGAGGGAGTCCTCCGGGGCAAGCGCTTCCCTCCTGGGTGCCGAGCAGGATGGTCGGCTCGTCGTCAGTCAGCAGTCCCCTCCGGAGCTCGACCCCGAGATCGAGTCCTACGCCGTGCGCGCCGCGCCAGGACTCATCGTCTACGCGGCTGCCTACGGCGGGTTCGGGCGCAAGCCCGACCTCGTGCTCTCCGGGATCAACCGCGGAGCGAACACGGGGCACGCCGTCCTCCACTCGGGCACGGCCGGCGCGGCGCTCACCGGCACGACGCACGACATCCCCGGCATCGCCGTCTCGCTCGCGAGCGCCGACCCGCAGCACTGGGACACCCCCATGCCGTACGTCGAGTCGGCGCTCGACTGGCTCCTCGGCTCAGGACTGCGCGACCGGGTCGTCAACGTCAACGTCCCCGACGTGCCTCCCGACGAGGTGCAGGGGCTGCGCCAGGCGCCGCTCGCCGCCGTCGGCGTCGTCCAGGGCATCGTCCACGCGGTCGACGAGGGCCACCTGCAGCTCACCTACTCCGACGTCGCCGAGCACGGGGACACCGACACGGACGCCGCGCTGCTCGCGCAGGGCTTCGCGACGCTGACGCTCTTGCGGGCGCCCGTGTTCGACGTCGACCCGACGCTCGGAGCCTAGGTCTCGTTCCTCAGCTCTTCGGCGCGATCCTGCTCGTCAGCCGCGAGGACGACGCATCGGCCCCAGATGAGCGGGTCAAACCAAGCGCAGCGACCATACTGCCGGCGATCAGGTATAGAGCTCCGGACCGCGATGCCATGTGGAGGCTCCGGGACAGAGTCTCGTGGTCGAGCACCTCGCCCGTGAGCTGCGCGCCGAACCATGCGGCGAGACCCAATCCGATCACCCCGCCCGCCAGCAGCGGGCGCACAGTTCCTGCCGGGGGCCGAGTGGGACGGGCGCGCGCGAGCAGCAGCGAGAGTGCGCCGAGCGTCGCGAATGCGAGGTAGACGAGCCACGGCGTGCTAGGCGGCCGGACGCCGACAAGTGAACCATCAAGGGCGACAATCGCCCCCTCCCGCTGGCACCACGCGAGAAACTCGAGGATCCCGATCACGACCGCGATTACTAGACCACCCACCACACCCACGACGCCGATCACGAGTCCGAGGATGTATCTGCTCGATCCTCCCCGCGGCGATGTGGCGACCGCGCTGGGCTCGTTCGAGGACATCGTCTGCGTCAACCGTGGCGAGGCTCGGTGAGCAGGAAGAGCCCCGGAACTATCTTGGTGCCTTCTACACTGCTGTCATCAGTGCCATCGGCGACCAGCAAGACGCTAGTTGAGAATGAGTCATGCTCGTCTGTGGATCCGATAGACACCCGCAGTCCGAGCCCGTTCCGATGAAAATCAAGCTGATTCGTGCACGAGGCTGCTGACACGCCCCCGTGAGACTCGAAAGTCGCCGCCAGACAAATTTCTCCCGACTCGTTTCGAGCAATCCAGTAGGAGCCAAGGTCGCCAGCCGCGAGGCGGCGACTCGACGACGCGTCGAGTCCCATCTCTAGGTGCTCGATGTCGTGCGGGAGGCGGTCGGACGGCTGCTTGGGGTCCGAGAAGCGCGCAATCATCTGCTCCATGGATACGAGGCCAGGATCGGAGCCAACGGCTGGCCCCACGAGAACTACCGATCCGGCGATGAGGAGGACAAGCCCCGCGGCGCCTCCGAGTACTACACGACTCACACTCGCTCCATTCGCGCCGAGGGTCCGGCGTCGTCTCTCACGGGATTCTGTAAGCCCATCCATACACTGGCGATGAGCCGCTGATGTGGGTTCCGTAAGTCCACCGCGCGCTCGCCATGGAGTTACTCCAGCTCGTACCATGAAGATTGAAAGACGCGGAGGTACCGCCTTCGGCCTCGCCCCGGATGGTGAGAGAGCGTGCGTCCCTCACCGCAGTCTGGCCTTCAGGAGTGAACTCAATACAGAAGCCTTAGAGCCGGAGTGTCGCCCAGTACCGCTGTTCACCCACTGCTCGTAGGTCCGCCCGATGTCATGGGCGTAAGCGATTGTGGAATATGAGTGGGCGGCCTGCGCGATCGACATCGCGAAGAGCGACAGGAATGTCGCCGCCAGTGCGACGAGGGCGCTTGTGAACCTCCGAGGAGCCCAACCTTCGTCACGTCTGCGCCCCAGAATGTGATCCACATCACAAACGTATCGGTCTAGGGCAGTACCGTCAAGACCTCGTCACTCTGGTTGGCGATTGGTCTGGCCAAGAACAACCAGGCCGCGAACAACAGCTAGTCCCGCTCCTCGATCCGCCACGGCGAGCCGTACCCCGACTCGTCGTCGGCGAGAAGCGTCAGGAACGGCTCGGCGTCGAACGCCTCGGGCCCGAGCACGCCGCTGCCGGTCCACGTCCCGGCGGCGAGGAGCTCGAGCGCGACGACGGGGTTGACCGCCGTCTGCCACACGACGCACTGCACGCCGTAAGCCTCCATCGACCACGCGTTGTCGACGACGTGGTACAGGTACGTCGAGCGCCGCGCGCCGTCCTTGCCGGTCCCCGTGACGAGGACGCCCGCGCACGTCTTGCCGCGCATGCGCGGGCCGATCGTCGCCGGGTCGGGCAGCACGGCCGCGACGACGTCGCGCGGGGACACCGCGACCTCGCCGGGCGCCTCCGGGTCGGCCGAGCGCACGGTGACGGGCGCCGTCTTGTCGAGGCCGAGGGCGTTGAGGGTGCGCAGCACGCCGATGAACTCCGCCCCGAGGCCGTACTTGAACGTGACCTTCTGCGCGTCGAGCCAGCGCGGCATGAGGAGCACCTCCTCGTGCTCGACGTGCACGCATTCGACGGGCCCGATGCCCTCGGGGAACTCGAAGACCTCCGGCTCGCTGAAGGGCGGCAGCGTGTACCAGCCCTCCTCGAGGCCGCCGCGGTCCGCCTCCCACACGACGGGCGGGTTGAGGCACTCCTCGATCGTGGTCCAGATCGAGAAGGACGGCGCGAAGACCTCCTCACCGCGCTCGTCCCGCACGACGAGGTTCGACCCGTCGCGCACGGCGAGCTCGTCGATCTCGGAGAACAGGTGGTCCGCGGCGTACCGCGCGAAGACGTCCGAGAGGCCCGGCTCGACGCCCATCCCGACGAGGGCGAGCCGTCCCGCCTCGCGCCACTGCCGATCCTGCGCGAGCTGGCGGTCGCCGAGCTTGACCCCAGGGAGCTCGAAGGGCTTGTCGGGGTGCGGCTCGGAGAGCGACATCGCCATGTCGAGGTAGTGCGCGCCCGCCGCGAAGGTGCCCTCGAACACGGGCATGACGAAGCGCGGGTCGACCGCGTTGAGCACGTGCGTCGCGCCGTGCTCGCGTGCGAGCTCGGTCACGGCGGCGGCCGACGACGCGTCGACCTGGGCCGCGACGAACCTTCCGCCGACGACGTCGCGTCCGGCCGCGGCCGTGACGGTGCGCTCCGCGCGCGCGAGGTCCTGGTCGGCGAGGACCATGAGCTCGAAGAAGCTCCGGCCCGCGGCGATCCGGGCGACCGCGTCGCCGACCCCTCCGCTGCCTACGACGAGAATGCGCACGACGCCTCCTTCGCGGCCACGCGCGAGTCCCGGCGTCCTCGCCCCGGGGCAGGCCGCTCGCCCGCCCGAAAATGTCTCGCTCGAGCGTCGGACCCGGGCCCTAGGATCGATCGTCGATCCAGGGAGGTCCTATGGAGGCGCAACGCCCGATCCTGCGGTGGTTGCTGGGCGGCCTCGTGCTGTTCGTCGTCGCGCTCTACGTGGTCGGCAGCATCTTCCGGACCCCGCTCAAGACGGTCAACATCGTCAACGAGACGAGCGAGACGATCACGATCTCGACCACGGTCGACAAGAAGGTCCGCGTCTTCTCCGCGCAGCCGGGTCAGCGCGCGCACGTCAAGCTCGTCGACCAGGACGCCTCGTGCAGCGAGCAGGAGATGTCCGTCACGACGCCCACGAAGCGCCGCGCGAAGCTCGAGGGCACGTTCTGCCAGGACGAGAACCACGTCGTGACCGAGGACATGCTCCTCGCGCGCGACTGACACGCCTCACCCGAGCCGGGCGTGCCGCTTGCGGCGAGCCGCCCCGACGAGCTGCACGACCACGACGAGCAGCAGTGCGAGGAAGAACATGAACGAGCCGAGCACGTTCGCCTGCGGGGGGATGCCCCGGTTCGCCGAGACGTAGACGAACTTCGGGAAGGTCGAGAACGCCGAGCCCGAGTTGAAGTTCGTGATGATGAAGTCGTCGAAGCTCAGCGAGAACGCGAGCAGCCCGGCCGCGAGGATGCCCGGGACGAGCAGCGGGAAGGTCACGCGCCAGAAGGCCGCCCACGGCGAGGCGTACAGGTCGGCTGCGGCCTCCTCGAGGCGCGGGTCGAGGCTCGCGACGCGCGCCTTGACCGTGACCACGACGAAGGAGATGCAGAACATGACGTGGGCGATCACGACGGTCGTGAAGCCCGGACGCATCGCCATCGACAGGAACTGCGCGAGGAGGGCCGCCCCGAGCACGACCTCGGGGGTGGACATCGGCAGGAAGATCAGGAGGTTCGCGAGCGTGCGCCCGCGGAACTTGTAGCGCACGAGCGCGATCGCGACGAGCGTGCCGAGCGCTGTCGAGACGACGGTCGCGATGAGGCCCACCTGGATCGAGTTGACGAAGGCCTCGCACACCTGGGGCGCACCGCACGGGTTCTTCCAGTTGTCGAGCGTGAAGCCCTGCCACACGAGGTTGCGCCGACCGGCCTGGTTGAACGAGAACGCGACCGTGTAGGCCACGGGGACCATGAGGTAGACGAAGGCGAGACCCGCGAACACGGGCACGATCTTGTCCGCGAGGGTGAACCGCCGCCGACGGCGCACGAGGCCCCCCTCGTGCACGGAGGCCTGGGTGGTCACAGGAGCTCCTCCGTCCCCGAGCGGCGCACGTAGACGAGCACGAGCGCAAGGATCGAGATCATGAGGATCGCCGAGAGCGAGGCCGCCGTCGGGTAGTCGAGCGTCACGAGGAACCGCCGGTCGATCGCCTGGCCCACCATGGTCGTCGCGTTGTTGCCGAGCAGCGAGGAGTTCACGTAGTCGCCCGAGGCGGGGATGAAGGTCAGGAGCGTCCCCGCGACGATCCCGGGCATCGACAGCGGGAGCGTGACGCGCAGGAACGTCGTGGGCCCGTTCGCGTACAGGTCCCCGCCCGCCTCGACGAGGCGCGTGTCCATGCGCTCGAGGTTCGCGTAGATCGGCAGCACCATGAAGGGCAGGAAGTTGTACGTCAGGCCGCACACGACCGCGAAGGCCGTCGCCGTGAGGCGCCCGTCCGGCGGGAGGATCCCGAGGAACTTCATCGAGCCCACGACCCACGACTCGTCGGCGAGGATCTGCCGCCACGCGATCGTGCGCAGGATGAAGCTCGTGAAGAACGGCGCGATCACGAGCACGAGCAGCAGCCCCTGCAGGAGCGGCTTGCCGCGCGCGCGGACCGCGATCACGTACGCCATCGGGTAGCCGATGAGCAGCGCCGCGACGGTCGCGGTGAGCGCGTAGCCGAAGGAGCGCAACAGCTCGGGGTAGTACGAGCTGAGCGAGGCGAGGTAGTTCTGCCAGCGCAGCGCAGGCTCGTACACGCCGAGCTCGGTCCCCGGGACCCGCTCGTAGAGGCTCGTCGCGAGGAGCGCGAAGATCGGCAGGACGAAGAACACGAACAGGTAGACCATGCCCGGAGCGAGGAGCAGGTACGCCCCGAGTCGAGCCTTGCGCGCGGGGGGCGCCTGCGCGGAGCCGCCGACCGGGCCGTGCTTGGCCTCGGTGCTGAGCGCCGCCGCGATGCTCACGCGAGCGCCCTCGAGGCCTCGGCGAGCTCGGCGGCGCCCGAGGAGGCGTCCTCGTCGCCGTCGAGCCCGAAGGTGTACGCGGGGTCCCACGCGAGCCGCACCCGGTCGCCGGGCGCGCCGAGCGGGCCACCCGTGCGGTTCTGCTCGAACACCGCGAGCGTGCCCAGGCCCGCGACCTCGGCGCGGAACAGCGTGCTGACCCCCGTGAAGGACACGTCGGTCAGCACCGCGCCGTCGATCACGTTCCACCCGGGCTCGGGCTCGGCGTCGGGTGCGAGGATGTGCAGCTTCTCGGGCCGCACACCCACGAGCACGTTCCCGCTCGTCGAGACCGCCCGGACCGCGGGCAGGTGGACGCGGTTGCCGCCGACGTCGACGCCGAGCGTGTCCCCCGTCGAGACGACCTCGCCCGCGAGCAGGTTCGACTGCCCGAGGAAGTTCGCGACGAAGGCCGTGCGCGGCAGCTCGTAGAGCTCGGCCGGGCTGCCCATCTGCTCGATACGCCCAGCGTTCATCACTGCGACCGTGTCGGCCATCGTCATGGCCTCCTCCTGGTCGTGCGTCACGTGCACGAAGGTGAGCCCGACCTCGAGCTGGATCCGCTTGAGCTCGACCTGCATCTGGCGGCGGAGCTTGAGGTCGAGCGCCCCGAGGGGCTCGTCGAGCAGGAGGACCGAGGGGTTGTTGACGAGCGCGCGGGCGAGCGCGACGCGCTGCTGCTGGCCGCCCGAGAGCTGCGCGGGCCGGCGCTCGGCGAGGTGCGCGAGCTCGACGAGCTCGAGGAACTGCAGGGCCTTCTCCCGCGCACCGGGCACCTTCTTGCGACGCAGCCCGAACGCGACGTTCTCGACGACGCTCAGGTGCGGGAAGAGCGCGTAGCTCTGGAACACCGTGTTGACCGGGCGGTTGTAGGGCTTGGCGTCGGTGACGTCCTTGCCGTCGATGAAGATCGACCCCGAGGTCGGCGTCTCGAGCCCCGCGACCATGCGCAGGGTCGTT
>JAJUHG010000087.1 GCA_029267995.1 Micrococcales bacterium | reverse complement strand
GGCTGTCGAACCTCGTGCGCGAGGGCGTCGCCCTCTCGACCGCCCGCCGCCGGGCCCGCGCGGTCGCGGTCCGCGCGGACGACTACGCGCAGCGCTTCGGGATCGCCCCGTCCTTCCTCGCGATCGGCGTCGCGACGTGGACCGAGGAGGTCCGCGACGACCACGAGGAGGACATGCCCGACCCGCAGTCCGACGACGTCTCCGTGCTCGCCGAGGTCGCGAATCCGCGCGAGGACGCTCCTGACACCTCGGCCGCGTCGCCGGGCGAGGCCTCACCGCCCGCGCCTTCCGGCGGCCCGGACCACGTCGGGTCGGCCGCTGCCGCAGGTCGCACCGGCGCGCCAGGGGTCACCGATCCGGCGGGATCGTCGAGCCGTGCCGCGCAGGGACCCGGTTCGCACGATGCCGAGCCGGGCGGTGCGTCGGTCGATGCGAGGGCGGACGCGTCCGTGGCGTCTCGCGCCGCCTCGATGGGACGCACGGGGGGCACGCCGCGCACCCGCACCGCGCGTCGGACCTTCCGCGCACCCGTCCTGCTGCGCCCCCTGACGCTCCAGCCGCGCGGCTCGGGCGCCGCCGACTACGAGCTCGTCCTCGCCTCGAGCGCCGAGGTGAACCCCGTCCTCGCACGCGCCCTGCGTGCGCACGGTGGACTCGTCGACCCGGTCGCCCTCGCGCGCGGGACCTTCACGGGCTCCGGTTTCGACCCGCGACCCGCGCTCGAGCGGCTCGCGCAGGTCGGCCGCGCGGTGCTGAGCGACTTCGAGCTGAGCGAGTCGCTCGTGGTCGGGGTGTTCGGCCACCCGGGCCAGGTGCTCGTCGAGGACCTCGACGAGCTCGGCCCGAGCCTTGGCGAGCACGAGGTCGTCGCGGCGCTCGCGGGTGACCCGCGCGCCCGTTCCGCGCTCGCGATGCCGATGCCCGAACCCTTCGTCGGTGACCGGGACCCGGGTGACGAGCGCGGCGTCGGCGACCTCGACCCGGCCCAGCAGCACGCCCTCGACGTCGTCGCGACGGGAGCGCACCTGTTCCTCGACGCACCTCCGGGGGCGGACACGACGACGACGGTCGCGGCCCTCGTCGCGGACGCGGCCGCCACGGGACGCAAGGTGCTCTACCTGCCCGGCCACCGCCGGGCAGCGGTCGCGCTCACGGAGCGTCTCGAGGTCCTCGGCCTCGGTGACCTCGTGCTCGACGTCGCCCCGACCGCGGGGTGGCGCAGTGCGGTGTGCCGCCGTCTGCTCGGGGCGATGACGCTCGAGCAGCGTCCGCTCGACGTCACGTCGATCACGCGTCGTCGCGAGGAGCTCGTCACGCGCCGTGAGGAGCTGCGCGGCTACGTCGACGCCCTGCACGCGCCGCGCGAGCCGTGGGGCTGCTCGGCCTACGACGCGCTCCAGGCGCTCGCCCGGCTCACGGCCCCGCGACCCGCCCCGCAGACGACGGTCCGGCTCGCCCCCGAGGTCGCGCGCGCCCTGGTCGGCGAGGAACGTTCGCACGTCGCGGGCCGGCTCGTACGCGCCGCCGAGCTCGGGGCCTTCGAGATCCAGCCCGGCTCGTCGCCCTGGTACGGCGCGGACCTCGACTCGCGTTCCGCCGCCGACGCCGCGGTCGAGCGGCTCGAGCGGTTGCTCGACGACGGCCTGCCCCGCCTCGAGCTGCGCGCCAAGCAGGTCGCCGAGCAGACCGGGCTGACCCCCCCGACGACGCTCGCCGCGTGGCACGAGCAGCTGAGCATGCTCGCGGGGGTGCGGGCCTCGCTCGACACGTTCCAGCCGATCGTCTTCGAGCGCTCTGCGGCGGACCTCGTCGCGGCGACCGCGACGAGCCAGTGGCGCGCCGAGCGTGGGATCGAGATGTCGGGCACGCACCGCAGGCGGCTGCGCAAGCAGGCCAAGGACATGGTGCGGCCCGGTCGCCCCGTCGCGGACCTGCACGCGGCGCTCGTCGAGATCGACCGGCAGCGCGAGGTGTGGCAGGCGCACTGCCCCGCAGGCGGATGGCCGCGACTGCCCGAGGGCCTCGCCGACATCGAGGCCGAGCACGCCGCAGTGCGTGCGGACCTCGAGGCGCTCGAGACTGTCCTCGCGACGACGCCCGCCGGCGGTGACCTCGCCTCGATCCGGATCGACGAGCTCACCGAACGGCTGCGCCGCTTGCGCGCGAGCACCTCGGCGCTCGAGACCCTCCCCGAGCGGACCCGCCTCGTGCGCTCGCTCCTTGACGTCGGGATCGGTGAGCTGCTCACGGACCTCGCGACGCGTCGCGTGGGCTCGCACCTCGTGGCCGCCGAGCTCGAGCTCGCGTGGTGGACGGGGGTCTTCGAGCAGATTATGCGGGCCGAGCCTTCGCTCGCGGGCTTCGACGGGGCACGGCTCGGTGCGCTCGCCGCGGCGTACCGCGAGCTCGACCTCGAGCACGTCGCGCACCTGCCCGAGCCTGTGCACGCGGCCGTCGTGGGCCGCATCCGCACCGTGCTGCGCACACACCGCGACCAGGCCGAGCTGCTGTTCGCCGAGCTCGTCGACGAGCACATGGTGTCCTTGCGCGACACGATCGAGCGCTTCGGCGACGTCGCACGTGAGCTGCGGCCCGTCGTCGCGGCGGCACCGATGCTCGTCCCGCACCTCGCCCCGCCCACCCGCTCGGTCGACCTGCTCGTCGTCGACGCCGCGGACCACCTCGACCTCGAGGTCGTGCTGCCCGCGCTCGCCCGGGCACGCCAGGTCGTCGTCGTCGGCGACGCGAAGTCCGCGAGCGGCTCGGCGGTGCGTTCCCTCGCGAAGGTCCTGCCGCACGTCCCGTTGCGCGTCGGTGACACCCGGCGCGACCCGTACCTCACGGCCTTCCTCGCCGAGCACGGTTACGAGGGGGTGCTCGAGCCGGTGCCCCTGCCCCGTTCGACGCCGCTCGTGGGCTTCTCGCTCGTGGACGGCAAGGGAATGCCCGACGCCGACTCGGGCGCCGTCGTCTCGACGCGTGCCGAGGTCGAGCACGTCGTCGAGCTCGTCCTGACGCACGCGGTGACCCGCACCGACGAGTCGCTCGCGGTCGTCACGGTGTCCCCGCAGCACGCCGACCGGGTGCGCGAGGCGGTGCTCGCGGAGGTGCGTGACAATCCCGCGCTCGCGGCATTCTTCGACACGGCGCGCAGCGAGCCGTTCGTCGTGACGGACCTCGCGGGCGTCGCGGGACTGCGCCGTGACTGCGTCGTGCTCTCGGTCGGGTACGGCCGCACGCCGCACGGCCGGGTGCTGCACGGGCTTGCTCCGCTCACGCGCGAAGGCGGCGACGCGCTCCTGCTCTCGGCGCTCGCGGCGACCCGCCACCGCCTCGAGGTGGTCGCGGCGTTCCGCGGTGAGGATCTCGACCCCGAACGGCTGCGGGCACCGGGCTCGCGCCTCTTGGCGGACCTGTTGACCTTTGCGGCGGAGCGCGCCTCGGGTGCCGGGGCGCAGGCCGACCCGAGCTTCGAGGTGCGCGAGGACGACGCGACGGACCGCCTCGTCCTCGACCTCGCCGAACGGCTGTGGCGTGAGGGCTTCGTGGTCGAGGTCGGCCACGGCCTGCCCGGTGGTCTGCGCATCCCGCTCGTCGTGGGTCACCGCGAGCTGCCGGACAGGTTCCTCGTCGCGGTGCTGACCGACGACGCCGCCTACACGAACGAGCCGAGCGTGCGGGTGCGTGACCGTCAGGTCGCGGCGCGCCTCGAGCGGCTCGGTTGGGTGGTCACGCGCGTGTGGTCCGCAGCGGCGTTCCTCGACCCGCAGGCCGAGGCCGACACGATCGCGCGCCTCGCCCACGAGGCCGCGGACGCCGCGCTCGCCGCCGAGCCGTCCCGTCGCACCGCACCCCCTGCGCAGCTTGTCGACGACGCCGACGACGACGCCGACGGCGCGGTGAGCGCGCTGAACCCGTCCGCCGCGAGCGCTGCGTCATCGCCGGGCCTTGCATCGGGCGCGAGCGCTGCGTCACCGACGGTCGCTTCGCCGAGCGCGGCTGGCTCCTCGTCTGCTGCATCGCGGGGTGCAACATCTTTCCCGTCGGCGGCCTCGTCCGGCACGGCCGGTTCACCGTCTGCCGCGTCGCCGACGGCGGCCGGGGCGACGAGTCCGACTCCTTCGGCAGCGTCGGCGCATTCTGCGGGGACGCCCGCCGCGCCGTCTGCGGCGTCGCCCGCGACGGGAGCGCCCCGCGGCGCGAACGACGCTGGCCCTGCGGCGCCGCGCACGGGCGCGACGGCGACGATCCCTGCGGTGTTCGCCGCTGACGGTCCGGAGATCCCGCTCGCCGGTGGCGCCTTCCAGCCCGCGTTCGACGACCTCGTCGCCGGTGACGCTTCTCCTACCGCACCGCCGTCCGGCGTGGGCCGCCCCGCGTTCAGCCCAGTGGCGCCCGAGGCGAGTGCGCCGACAGGCACCGCGGCGGAGGGCTCGCCCACCTCCGGGTCGCCGACCTCCGAGTCGCCCACCTCCGTGTCGCCGACCTCCGTGTCGCCCACCTCCGCGTCCCCTTCGTCGCGGTCTGCGGCTTCGTCGGCAGAGTCGGAGGGCTCGTCCCCAGCCTCCCCATCCTCGGTCCCGTCGCCGTCACCCGCGTCCCCGGCGCCGTCTCCTGCGTCCCCGGGTGCCTCGCCCTTCGCCTCGGCCGGATCGGCAGCAGCGCCGCGAACGACGGGCGGGCGAGCCTGGCCTGCGGTCGAGGTCTCCGGTCACGTCCGTCCAGGGCCGGCCTCGGGTGACCTCGCCTCGCCCCCGTCGCCGGGGGCGGGCGCGGGTCCGCGCGAGGTGCCTGCCGCCCAGGCGTCGCAGCACTCGGCGGGCACGGCTCGGTCTGCTGAGTCCGTGGGTGGCTCGCCTTCGACAGCTCGCGATGCGCGCTCGGCCCATAGCCCCGCGGCCGAGCTCCGCGCACGCCGTGGTCCGCGTCCGCCCCTTGCGCGTGGTCTGCCGATCGCGGCGTACGGTGAGGACGAGCTCGAGATGCTTGCGCGCTGGATCCTCGCCGACGGTGTCGAGCGCGACGAGCAGTCCTTGGCGGAGGAGCTGCGCACCGAGCTCGGCCTCAAGAAGCGCGGCGCGCGCGTCGACGCTGTGCTGTCCGCAGTCGCCCGACGCACGCTGTAGTAGCCGCCCCGAGCCCGGCGCGCTGCGGGACAATGGCTGTGTGCCGCACGACAGCCCTCGCAGATCCCCGCGCCGTCGGGTCGTCCGTCGTGCCGGTGCTCCGCGGGAAGTCCGACCTGAGGTGGCGGACGAGACGAGGGCCACCGATTCTGCTGCAGGTGGCTCATCCGTGGGCCAGACGCTCCGCCCCGTGGCGCCGAGCGAGCGACCTCCAGGCTCTCCGCAGGGCACGGGAAGTCCGTCCGCGTCTTCGCCCGCTTCCTCCCCGTCCGCGGGCCGCTCGCCTCGAGACTCGAGCCGACCGACCTCGTCGCCACCGTCGTCGCCCGCTGCTTCCCCTCCGTTGGTCCCGAACCGCTCGTCGGACGACTCCCCGGTGGGTTGGCAGGACCACGACGACTCGAACGACGACCGCCTCCGCCGCGACGTCCCCCCGCACTGGTAGTCCGACTGCGCGGTGCGAGCTCTTGTCGCTCGGCCCGGCGAGCGGAGTGGCGTCGTCGTCGAGCTACCCGGCCTCACGTTCCGGGGTGTCGATGTCCAGCATGGGCTGAGCCTCCCGCCGAGGCGCCACGTCCCTGCCCTGTCCTGGCGGTGCCGCGCCGGCGCGACCCAGCGACTTCTCGCCGTCGTGGCCGAGCGCCACGCCGGCGCGAACCTGTGACGTCTCGCCGTCGTGGTCCGGTGGCGTGTCACCGTCGCGGTCCAACGGCGTCCTGGTGTTGCGGCTCAGCGATGCCTCGCCGTCGCGACCCAGCAGCGTCTCGCCGTTGCGGCTCAGCGATGCCTCGCCGTCGTGCACCTGTCCCGTGACTCTCCGAGCGCGGCGCTCCTCGGCTCCGCGCCTGGCCTCGGCGAGCAGTCGCGCGCTCGTGCGTGCTGAGCGCTCCTTCTTGGTCGAGGACCTGGGCACGGTGCGGTACCTCGGTGGCTCGTAGTCGGGGTCGCCAGGAAGCCGAACGCTCTCGCTCGCGAGCTCAGGAGGTGGTTCTCCTCGTGCAGCGCCGTCGGGTCTGCGGCGTCGGGCCCGGATCGTGTCGCGCAGCTCGTTGACGGTGCGCACGTCGAGCTTCTGG
Organism: Micrococcales bacterium; assembly: GCA_029267995.1. GTDB lineage: Bacteria > Actinomycetota > Actinomycetes > Actinomycetales > Cellulomonadaceae > JAAYZM01. The sequence goes on along the minus strand of JAJUHG010000087.1, from coordinate 2,810 downwards.
GCGTGCAGCAGTCCGTGGTGGAAGGTGCACGCGAGCACTCCGCGCGTGACGTCGGTGTGCCCTGCGTCCTCGTCCCACCAGTCAAGGTGGTGGACCTCGCAGTAGCGGCTCGGGATCGAGCAACCGTCCCAGAAGCACCCCTGGTCGCGCGCGATCACAGCGCGTCGCTGGGCGGGGGAGAAGAGGCGGACGCTTCGACCAAGGTCGAGCGGCTCGCTCTCGGCGCCGATCACGAGCCTGGCGACCTCGCTGTCGCACAACAGGCGTCCGAGCTCGGACGGAGGAAGGACGGGACCGTCCTGCAGACGCACCGCGGGCGCGAGGCCGAGGCGATCAGGCGTCTCTCCGGCTGAACCAGGGTGATCCGGAGACAACGAGCCCGGACCGCCATGTCCCGGTGACGTCGCACTGGGGCCCCCGCGAGTCCCGTCGGTCCGCCCGACACCCGAGCCCTCGTCCTGCAGAGCGCTCGCGTGCGAGCAGGCCTTCAGGTGCTCCTTCGCGCGCACGAAGGTCTCGGCGGTCATCGTCACGAGCACCTGGGCGCGCGCACTGCCGCCCGCCTTGGCCTCGTGGAGCGCGTTCGTCGCTATCGAGGTGAGGGCGTCGGCGGAGCGTTGGGCGGGAGTGCGGTCGTCGTCCTCGCCAGGCCGTGGGCTGGCCGCGTCGAGGGCGAGCCGCAAGGTGTGACCAGCGACGGGGTCGAGGAGGCCCGTCACGCGGGTCATCCCCTCCGCCGTGGGGGTGAGCTCGAGGAACCGCCGCGACCGCGCAGACTGGTGCCGCTCCTCAGCCTCACGGGGTGAGAGCGAGGCGGCGAGCGACTCGAGGCGGGGACCGAAGCTCGTCGCGTCGTGCCGACGGGCGAGATTCTTGACCCGTTCGGCACCCTCGCCGCTCAGCAGCAGCTCGCGCTTCTCCTCGGGGAGCTTGCCCAGGACAGTGCCGAGACGGTCGACGTGCGAGGGGGTCAGCGTCCCGTCGACGAGCGCCTCGTGACCACCCTCGAGCTCTTCGACCGTGCGCGCGGCCTGCGCCTCCCTGCGTGCAGTACCCCGACCCGAGCGACTCTCGCGCGCGAGGACGTCCTCGTAGCGACGCGCCCCGGTGGCGCGCCACGCCCCCGCGCGCTCCTCCGCGGCAAGGATCGGCGCCTTGGCCGCTGCGAGCACGCGGCTGCCCTCGTCGATCCGGCGGGCGGCCCGCGATCGCGACTCGGCGGACCAGGACCCCGCGGTGCGTGCTTCTGCCGCGAGCTCTCGCGCCGCGAGCGCGAGCACCTCGACCCAGACGGCCGCGCGCGCCTCGGGCCCGCCGTCGACGGGGAAGCGCGCGACCGCCCGCAGGGACTCCGGGACGACGAACGCGGATTGCTCAGCGGCGGCGCGAGAAGGTGCATCGAGCGTGTCCACCGCGCCGCACCCCCTGAGTCATGTTCGAACGTTTGTTCTAGTATGTCTCAAGATGTCCAGATGGGCAAGGGCTTTGAGCAAGACTTTTCGACCACACCAACGCCTCCTTCTGGTACGCGCGAGCCCCGGGCGTGGTCGCCGCGTCACGGCGTCAGCGCCCGTCGTCAGCGCCCGTCGTCAGACGTCCTTGCGCGCAAGCAGGTCGCGGATCTCGCGAAGCAGCACGACGTCGTCGGGCAGCGCCTCCTCGGGCTCGGGCTCAGCACCCCGCGCGCGCCGCTCGGCGAGCCTGTTCATCGGGAGCACGATCACGAAGTACACCGCGAAGGCGATGAGCAGGAACGTCAGGAGCGCATTGAGGATCCCGCCCACCGAGATGACGGCGTCGTTGCGCAGCGAGATGTCCCACAGACGCGTGAGGTCGGGCACGCCGAAGATCGCCGCGATGAGCGGGTTGATGAGGTAGTCGACGATCGCGGTGATGACTGCCCCGAACGCCGCACCGATCACGACACCGACCGCAAGGTCGATCGCGTTGCCCCGCATGACGAATTCCTTGAACCCGCCGAAGATGCCCTTCATCTGTCGTCCTCCTCGTCGATCGACTGGGGCAGATCGCCCACGAGCGATCATTGCACCAGGACCGCGACCACGGCAGAAGAAGCGGTGTGCTCGGCGATCGAGGCGGCCTCGTGCTCGGTCACCGCGAGGATGACGAGCCCGCTCGAGGCGCCACCTGCGCCACCGCCGAAGAGCCCACCACCACCTTCCTCCTCGCGCGCCGGACCACGCAGCACGAGCGCCCCGCGGGCGAGCCGATCGGCGGGACCGCCCTCGTGCGCGACCGCGAGGACGTCGACCCGGTCACCCGCGCGCAGCATCTGAGCGAACTCCGCGTCCGCGAGCCGCACGGGCGCGGCGACCGCCCCCGACGGCGCACCGGCCCAGAGCGCGTCGTCGGCGACGACCCCCGGGAGCAGGGGCGCCCCGGCCGGGACCTCGACCGCGAGCGTGCGCCCGACGACGAGGTCCGCCGACGACGGCGCCCCGTGGGGCACGAGACGTTCGGGCCACCTCGCGAGACGGACGTCGCGGTCCTCGAGCTCAGTCCCCGGCTCGAGCGCACGCGCGGCGACGACGACGGCGACGCTCGGCTCGGGCGCGGGGCGCAACGCCGCGACGGCGACGGTTCCGCACGCGAGGAAGGCGAGTGCGGTCAGCGGGACGCGCAGCCGCCAGAGCAGGAGGCGCAGGGGTGGAGGGTGCCGTGGCACGCGCTCCCGCGAGGTGCGCGCCGCGCGGCGCGGGGAGGCTCGACATCCTCCTGTGGCTCGAGGGGCGCCACACGTCGACCGCGCGCCGGGCCGCGCGCGGAGCCCGACCCGGTCGCGGCATCGC
>JAJUHG010000086.1 GCA_029267995.1 Micrococcales bacterium | reverse complement strand
TCGAGGCGCGCACGCTCGCCCGGCTCGCGGCGCAGTACGAGGGCGAGGGGCCGGGCGAGGTCGTCGGCTTCGGGCTGTCGAACGACGAGCGGCGCGGGGACACCTCGGAGTTCGCCGCAGCGTTCCGCAGCGCGCGCCGGGCCGGGCTCGCGGCGGTCCCGCACGGCGGGGAGCTGCTCGGGGCGGACCACGTGACCGAGCTCGTCGACGCGCTCGCCCCCGACCGCCTCGGGCACGGCGTGCGCTCGGTCGAGGACCCCGCGGTGCTCGACCGGCTCGTCGCGAGCGAGGTCGCGCTCGAGGTGGGCCCCGCCTCGAACGTCTCCCTCGGGGGGTCCCCCGACCACGTGGAGGTCCCGCTGCGCACGCTCGTCGAGGCGGGCGCGACCGTCGCGCTCGGGGCGGACGACCCCCTGCTGTTCGGCTCGCGCCTCGTGGCCCAGTACGAGCACGCGCGCACCGTGCACGGGCTCGCGGACGAGGTGGTCGCAGGGCTTGCGCGGGGCTCGATCCGGGCGAGCACCGCGAGCGAGGCGACCAAGGCCCGCCTGCTCGCGGGCGTCGACGCGTGGCTCGCCGCCGAGCCGAAGGTCGAGACTCCCGCCTAGAGGTCGACGCCCACGAGCACGGGTTCGGGCTCGAGCAGCACGCCGTAGGCCTCGTGCACCCGGTCGCGCACCGCGCGCGCGATCTCGACGAGGTCTGCCGCGCTCGCCCCGCCCCGGTTGGTCAGGGCGAGGGTGTGCTTGGTCGACAGCGACGCGGGCCCGGGAAGGCCGTAACCCTTCGCGAGGCCCGCGTGCTCGATGAGCCACGCGGCGCTCACCTTGGTGCGCCCGTCCCCCGTCGCCCAGCGCGGCGCCTCGGCGGGGACCCGGCGCAGGCCCGCGTCGTCGAGCACGGGGTTGGTGAAGAACGAGCCCGCGGACCACGTGTCGTGGTCGGCCGCGTCGAGCACCATGCCCTTGCCGCGGCGCAGCTCGAGCACGGCCTCGCGCACCTCGGCGAGCGGGGCGCGCTTGCCGACCTCGATGTCGAGTCGCGCGGCGAGCTCGCCGTAGGTGATCGGCTCGGACAGGTCGCCCCAGCGCAGCTGGAAGGTCACGTCGAGCACGACGTAGCGCGGCGTGGGGTGCCAGGTGCGCCCGTCCGACCCCGTGCGCATCGAGCGCTTGAGCACGCTCGTGCGGTACCCGAAGCCAAGCAACGCGAGCGGCATGGTCTGGACGCGCTCGCGCGCACGGTCCCACACGCGCACCGAGGCGATCGTCTGGGAAACCTCCTGACCGTAGGCCCCGACGTTCTGCACGGGCGTGGCCCCCGCGCTCCCCGGGATGCCCGAGAGCGCCTCGAGCCCGGGCAGGCCCTGGTCGATCGCGAGGCGCACGACCTGGTCCCACTCGACGCCCGCCGCGACCGTGAGCGTGGTCCCCGCGCATGCCGAGGCGTCGGGCGCATCGATGTCGGTGCGGGTGTCACGCACGACGACACCGTCGAAGCCGTCGTCGGACACGAGCAGGTTCGAGCCTCCGCCGAGCACGAGGAGCGGCTCGCCCGCGGCGTCCGCGGCCCGCACCGCCTCGACGAGCTCGTCCTCGCTCGCGACCTCGACGAGGCGCCGGGCGGGTCCACCGACCCGCAACGTGGTCAGGTCGGCAAGCCGCGTGCTCATGCCTCCAGGCTAGTGCTCGGCTCGACCGGCGCGGGCCGCCCCTGCGGACGGGCGACCCCCGCGACGAGCAGGGAGAGCACCGCGGGCAGGGCGATCGCGAGCATCGCGTAGCGGTAGCCGACGACGTCGGCGAGGAAGCCGAGCACGGGCGGGCCCACGAGGAACGCCGAGTAGCCGATCGTCGCGACGACGGGCACGCGCGAGGCCGCGTGGACGGGGTCGTCGGCCGCGGCCGAGATGCCCACGGGGAAGCCGACCGCAGCCCCCAGGCCCCACAGCACCGCACCGAGGGCGGTCAGGGCGAGGCTCGGCGGGAGCGCGAAGAGCGCGAGCCCGACGAAGGCGAGCGAGGCCGAGGCACGCAGCACGACGACACGCCCGAAGCGGTCGAGCACGCGCCCGCCGAGGAAGCGCCCCGCGGTCATCGCCGCGACGAACACCCCGAAGAACACCGCACCGACCGCGTTGTCGACCTCGAAGCCGTCGACCACCGCGAGCGCCATCCAGTCGTTCGCCGCGCCCTCGGTCAGGGCCGCGGCGAGGACGACGACGCCGAGCAGGAGGGTGCGCGGCTCGAGCCACGCACGTGCCGCCGAGCCGACGCGCGCCCGGCCGCCGCTCGTGCGCTCGGGGGTGACCTCCTCGGGCAGGAAGCCGCGCGTGACGAGCATGAGCGCGGTGACCGAGGGCAGCAGGACGATCAGGAAGTGCACGAGGAGGCTCAGGCCCGCCCACGCCGCGAGCGCGCCCGTGCCGGCACCCACGACCGTGCCGAGCGAGAAGCCCGCGTGCAGGCGCGGCAGGATCGTCACGCCGCGGCGCTGCTCGACCGCGGTGCCCTCGAGGTTCATCGCCGAGTCCCACACCGAGGTCCCGACGCAGAACACGAAGAAGCTCGCCGCGACGAGCAGCGGTGCACCGGCCGCGACGAGCGAGGCCGCGAGCAACAGACCCGCGGTGTTGAGCACACCGAAGTACCGCACGGTCGCCTTCGCACCGAAGCGCTGGACCACGAGTCCCGAGAGCGGGAGCGCGACGAGCGAGCCGAGCGAGCCGACAAGCAGCAGGAGGCCCATCTGCTGGGGTGTGAGCCCGAGCCCGTCGCGCACCGAGGGCACGCGCGCGGCGAAGTTGGCGAAGTGGAAGCCGTTGAGGGCGAACACGGCGAACACCGCACGGTCGGCGCGCAGTGCGACGCGGTCGACAGCCGCGGGGAGGGTCATGGCGGGTTCCTAGCTGAGACGGGCCGGTGCGGGCGAGGTCGGGTCGAGGTGCGCGACGTCGTCGTCGGCGTCGGACGGTACCTCGCGGCGAGCCTGGCCCGCGACGAGGACGGCGATCACGAGACCAGCGCCGACGACGGCGAGCGCCTCGCGGATCCCCACGACCTCACCGAGCGCGCCGATCACGGGCGGTGCGCTCAGCCGGGCGACCGAGGCGAAGGCCGTGACGACCGAGACACGGGCCGCGGCGCGCACAGGGTCGTCGGAGGCCGCCGCGAGGGTCACGGGGTAGGCGAGCGCGGCACCCATCCCCCACATCGCCACGCCCGCGACCGCGAGGGGCATCGAGGGCGCGAGGACGAACAGGGCGAGGCCCGCGAGCGAGACGAGGCCCGAGGCCCGCAGCACCACGACCCGCCCGAGACGGTCGAGCAGTCGCGTGCCGGCGAGCCGCACGACCGTCATGGACGCCGTGAAGACCGTGAGGATCGTTGCTCCGACGGCCTCGAGGGTCCCGAAGCCGTCGACGACGGCGAGCGGGATCCACTGGTTCGCCGAACCCTCCGAGAGGGCGGCGGCGAAGACGACGAGGCCGAGCAGGAGGGTGCGCCGCTCGGTCCAGGCCGTCACGGCGGCGCGGGCCGCCCCTGAACCCTTCACCCGCGCCGTCGTGGCCTCGGAGGGGACGGCCTCGGCCACGACCCGGTCGACACGCGTGTCGTGCACGACGTGGCGCACGCACGCGAGCTGCACGACGGCGCCGAGCACCGCGACGCCGGTGAGCTGGCCGACGACCGGGACCCCGAGGTGGCTCGCTGCGGCACCGAAGCCCGCACCGAGCACCGCGCCGATCGAGAACATCGCGTGGAACAACGGCATGACGCTGCGGCCGAGGCGTCGCTCGACGCCCGCGCTCTCGACGTTGATCGTGACGTTGACGGGGGCGAACGCCATGCCCTGCAGCGTCACGCCGAGCACGAGGAGCGGCACCGAGCCGATCACGGTCGACAGCCCGATCGCGGAGTACCCGACGGCCTGGACGAGGGCCGCGGACCGCATGACGAGCGCCCCGCCGAACCGTGCGTTGACGTAGCCCGAGGCGAGCGTCATCGCGAGCGTGCCGAGCGAGGCGACGAGCAGGACCGTGCCGAGCGCGCTCGGCGTGAGCTCGAGCGCGTCCCGCACCGAGGGCACGCGCGAGAGCCACCCGGCGAGCTGGAAGCCGAGCAGCGTGAACAGCACGAGCAGGAGCGCGCGGGCGCGCTGCGGCGAGGTGGAGGTGCGGGGGGCGGGCACGAGACGTCCCAAGGACTCGAAACGATTTGATCTTCCGTACTAGTGTGAAGGCGAGATGATGAGCCGTCAAACAGATTCAGGTGATCCCCGACACGGAGGCCAGCCCGTGAGCCGACCCACGCTCGCCGACGTCGCGCGCGACGCCGGGGTGTCCGTCTCGACGGCCTCGCTCGCCTTCTCCGGCGCGGGCCCGATCGCCGAGGCGACCCGCGCCAAGGTCCTCGCGAGCGCCAAGAAGCTGCGCTACGCGGGCCCCAACCCGCTCGGGCGCCAGCTGCGCTCGGGCCGCTCGGGGATCGTGGGCGTCCTGCTCGGCGGGGTGCTCGGGCGCTCGTTCCGCGAACCCGTCGCGGTCCAGACCCTCGACGGCCTCGTCTCGACCCTCGCCGAGCTCGGGCTCGGCGTCCTCCTGCTGCCCTCGGGCCCGCTCGCACGGCCGAGCGAGGACCGCGAGGTCCCACCCCTGACCGAGACCGCCGCGATGGACGTCGCGGTCCTGCTGTGGGGCGCGAACCCGACCGACGAGGACCTGCTCGCGCTCGAGCGGCGCGGGATCCCAGTGATCAACGTCGAGGGCCCGCCCGTCGCGGGCAACGCGACCGTGTCGATCGACGACGCCGACGGCTTCGCCCAGCTCGCGCGGCACCTCGTCGAGCTCGGCCACACGCGCGTCGCGACCGTGACCCTCCCCTTCGACCGCTCGCGCACCTCGGGGATCGCCGACGCCGCGCGCCTCGAGCAGATCTCGCTCGCGCTCGTGCGGCGCCGCCTCGACGGGCTGCGGGCGGGCGGGATCGAGCCCGTCACGGTCTACGAGACCGCACGCTCGCGCGTCGAGGACGGCGTCGAGGCGGGCAAGGCCCTGCTGTCCGGGCCGGACCGGCCGACGGCGATCGTCGCGCAGTCCGACGCGCTCGGCGCGGGCGTCGTGATCGCGGCCCGAGAGCTCGGGCTCGACGTCCCCGGGGACGTCTCGGTCACGGGCTTCGACGGGATCGACCTGCCGTGGCTCGGCGAGACGGTCCTCACGACGGTCGCCCAGCCGCTCGCGGGCAAGGGCGCCGCGGTCGGCAAGATGGTCGAGGCGCTCCTCGCGGGCGAGGACCCCGAGTCCGTCACGATCCCCGTCGAGCTGCGCATCGGGACGACGACGGCGCCTCCCGCGCGCTGAGGTCTCGACCGAGCCTCAGGCCGCGAGGCGCACGAGCGCCTGGGCCTTCGCGAGCACGCGCTGCCCCTCGACGACCACCGCGAGGTCGATGCGTGCGGTCGAGGTCTCGGCGTCGATCGCCCCGACGGTCGCGGTCACCTCGACCTGCGCGGCGCCCGGGTCGGGCACGACGACGGGCCGCGCGAACCGCGTCTGGTAGTCGACCACCGCACCGGGGTCGCGAGCCCACTCGGTCACGACGCCGACCGCCGCGCCCATCGTCCACATGCCGTGCGCGATGACGCCCGGCAGGCCGACCTCACGCGCGAAGCGCTCGTTCCAGTGGATCGGGTTGAAGTCGCCGCTCGCCCCCGCGTAGCGCACGAGGCGGGCACGGTCGACCTCGATCGTGCGCCGGGCGACCTCCTGGCCGACCTCGAGCTCGGCGAGCGTGGGGCTCATGCGCCCTCCCCTCGCACCGCGAGGGTCGAGACGACCGTCGCGACGGGCGCGCCGTCGTCGTCGGCGATCTCGACGCGCGTCGTGACCATCGCGAGCGGGCCGCGCTCGGTGACCGAGTCGACGTGCAGGGTCGGCGTGAGCCGGTCCCCCGCGACGATCGGGCGGTGGTGGGTGAAGCGCTCGTCGGCGTGCACGACGCGCGAGAAGTCGATCCCCGCGTCGGGGTCCTGGACGTAGGCGGCCTCGGCGCGCTGGGCGATCACGACCGCGAAGGTCGGGGGCGCGACGACGCCGCGGTAGCCGAGCGCGCGCGCCGCAGCGGGGTCGGTGTGCGCGGGATGCGTGCTCGCCGTCGCCTCCGCGAGCTCGCGGATCTTCTCGGCCGAGACCTCGTACACCTCACCGGGGGGGTAGGTCCGCCCGGCATAGCTCGTGTTGACCGCCATGGGCGCCGAGGTTACCTCAGCGCCCGCGGCGCAGGTCAGCGCGTCTCGCGGTGCGCGGTGTGCTTGCCGCAGCGCGGGCAGAACTTCGCCAGCTCGAGCCGGTCGGGGTTGTTCCGACGGTTCTTCTTCGTGATGTAGTTGCGCTCCTTGCACTCCACGCACGCGAGAGTGATCTTGGGGCGGACATCCGCAGACTTGCTAGCCACGATCCATCAACCTTCCGCACCCCGGGAGGGCGCCGTTCGACATTGTCCGTTCGCCGCCGGCTGGCGACGGACCTTCATCTCGGTAGCGGGGGCGGGACTCGAACCCGCGACAACACGATTATGAGCCGTGTGCTCTAACCACCTGAGCTACCCCGCCGTGACGAGCGACGGACCGTGCCTCAGCGCGGTCCGTCGCCCGCTGCGAGCCCCGAAAGGGAATCGAACCCTTGACCTTCTCCTTACCATGGAGACGCTCTGCCGACTGAGCTATCGGGGCGGCCAGGACAGGGTACACGCGAAGCGGGCGGGCACGAAAATCGTGCACCCGCCCGCCCCGCCGCCTGGCCCTGCTGACCTAGTTGTCGCGCGCCTCCTGGACGGCCATCGCGACCGAGCCGAGCACCATGCCGCCGTCGACCGCGAGCTCGGCGCCCGTGATGTCCTGCGCGTCGTCGCTCACGAGGAAGGCGACCGCGGCCGCGATCTCCTCGGGCTCCCCCACGCGCGGGATCGCCTGGTGACCCATGTGCTCGTCCTCGATCCCGGCCGCCATCGGGGTGCGGATCGCCCCCGGGTGGATCGAGTTGACGCGCACGCCCTGGTGACCGAGGTCGAGCGCCATGGCCTTGGTCATCCCGCGCACGCCCCACTTCGAGGCGCAGTAGGCCGCGAGGTTCGGCATGCCGACGATCCCGGCCGCGGACGAGATGTTCACGACCGCGCCGCCACCCGCCTCGATCATCTGCGGGACGATCGCCTTGGTGCCCAGGAACACGCCCGTGACGTTGACGTCGAGCACCTTGCGGAAGTCGTCCGCGGTCGTCTCGAGCGTGGGCGCCTGGAGCACGATGCCCGCGTTGTTGACGAGCGCCGTGACGGGCCCGAACTTCTCCTTCGCGAGCTCGGCGACCTTGGCCCAACCTGCCTCGTCCGTGACGTCGAGGTGGGCGTAGACGGCGTTCTCGCCGAGCTCGGCCGCGAGTGCCTCACCCTCGGCGTCGAGGACGTCGGTGATGACCACCTGAGCGCCCTCGGCCACGAGCCGGCGCACCGTGGACGCACCCATGCCGCGCGCACCACCCGTGACGAGCGCGACCCGTCCGGCCATCCGGTCGCTCGGGAACTTCGCCTGGAACCTGCTCATCGCACACCTCCCGCCGGGGACTCCCCCGGCATCGGGCCCGCAGACGACGCCGCGTGGGTCTGTGCGGACGCCGCCCGGGGCGTCCTTGCCTCGTGACACCACTGTGGCGTGCCGCACACCCCGCGCGACGGGCCCAAGGTCCGGGGGCCCAAGGTCCGTGGCACTCGGGGCCCCGGTGGGCCGGGACACGGTGGCGGGGCGGGGCGCCGTCGTCGGCGGGAGACGTCCGGGGCGCTCAGGGCGAGGTGCGGCGGGAAAGAGAGCGGCCCCGCCCTGGTGGGCGGGGCCGCGACACGTGGCGGGTGAGGGATTCGAACCCCCGAAGGCGATGCCAGCTGATTTACAGTCAGCCCCCTTTGGCCACTTGGGTAACCCGCCGGGGAGACGTGCGGATGGAAGGATAGCAACCGAACAGCCCTCCCTGCGAAACGGACATGAGCAGGGGCACTGCGAGACCCAGGAGGAACCATGGCGAGCGACTCGTCGTTCGACGTCGTCAGCAAGGTCGACCGGCAGGAGATCGACAACGCCGTCAACCAGGCGGCCAAGGAGGTCGGCCAGCGCTACGACTTCCGCAACGTCGGGGCCTCGATCACGTGGAACGGCGAGGTCGTCACGATGGTCGCCAACTCCCCCGAGCGCGTCCTCGCGATCCTCGACGTGCTGCAGACCAAGCTCGTGCGCCGCGACATCTCCCTCAAGGCCCTCGACACGGGCGACGGCGAGCCCAAGCCCTCGGGCAAGGAGTACCGCCTCGTCGCCTCGATCCGCGAGGGGCTCAGCCAGGAGGTCGCCAAGAAGATCGGCAAGATCGTGCGAGACGAAGGACCCAAGGGCGTCAAGACGCAGATCACGGGCGACCAGATGCGCGTGACGAGCAAGTCCCGCAACGACCTGCAGGCCGTGATCGCCCTGCTCAAGCGGGCCGACATCGAGGTGCCGCTGCAGTTCGTCAACTACCGCTGACGCCCGGCGCCCCCGGCCGCCGCACAGCACGTCCCGCCCTGCACGGCACGACCCGCGCTGCACGCCACGTCCCGCCCTGCACGGCACGACCCGCGCTGTGCGCCACGTCCCGCCCTGCACGGCACGACCCGCGCTGTGCGGCCTCCCGATCCAGCTGTGGAACGTCCTAGCCTCGAGTGGAACGGCTCGGGCCCCGGTGGAACGGCTCGGGCCCCGGTGGAACGTTTCGGGCCGCTGCGGCGCGTTCCGACCCGCCCGTGGAACGAAATTGTGACTTTCGACGGTGACTGGCGGTGTTCTGTCGATGCTCGGTGGCGGCCTATCTGGCTGATGCGGGCGGAGCTGCGCGGGCCGACGCTCCGTAAGCCGATCCTTCACCGGGACAGCGGCCGACGGCAGGCCAGAGGAATAGGCGTCGCGATAGGGTGCACCCCGCGCAACAGAACCGTTGCGAAAGGTCTAACACCCCAACGCAACAGAGTGGGCCGCCATGCGCTGCCACGGGCCCGTGAACTTCGGTGTCACAGGTAGCGGCAGACATCCT
>JAJUHG010000085.1 GCA_029267995.1 Micrococcales bacterium | reverse complement strand
GTTCTCCGAGGAGGACTTCGCCTCGCGCCCGGAGTTCACCGAGCCGGAGATCCTGCGCACCTCGCTCGCGAGCGTGATCCTGCAGATGATCTCGGTGGGCGTCGCGACGACGCCCGAGGACGTCACCAAGTTCCCCTTCGTCGACAAGCCCGACACCCGCGCGGTGCGCGACGGGGTGAACCTGCTGCGCGAGCTCGGGGCCCTCGAGGCGGGAGAGGACGGCCGCCAGCGGCTCACCGCGACGGGCCGCGCGCTCGCCGAGCTGCCGATCGACCCGCGCCTCGCGCGCATGATCGTCGAGGCCGGCAGGCGCGGGGTGGCCCGCGAGGTCATGGTCATCGCGGCGGCGCTGTCGATCCAGGACCCGCGCGAGCGGCCCGCCGAGCAACGCGAGGTCGCCGACGCCTTCCACGCGCGCTTCGCCGACCCGAGCTCGGACTTCCTGAGCTACCTCAACCTGTGGGAGTACCTGCGCGACGCGCAGCGCCGGCTCTCGGGCAACGCGTTCCGCCGCACGGTGCGCGCCGAGCACCTGCACTACCTGCGCATCCGCGAGTGGCAGGACCTCGTGGCTCAGCTGCGGTCGATGGCCAGATCCGTCGGGATCGAGGTCAACGCCTCCTCCGCACGGACCGGGTCCACCGACGGCGACCGCGCGAGGAGCGACCGGGCGACCTCCCCCGCCGACGACGGCGCCCGCGTCCCCCAGGGCGCGGCGGGCACCTTGCGCCTCGAGTGGGACGCCGACCGCATCCACGTCTCGCTCCTCGCGGGGCTGCTGTCTCAGGTGGGTCAGCTCGAGGTGACGGACGTCGGCAAGGCGACCCGCGGCGCGCCGTCGTCGGCGGACCGTAGGCGCAAGCAGCGCAGCGAGTACCGGGGGGCGCGGGGGGCGCGCTTCGCGATCTGGCCCGGCTCGGCCCTCGCGCGCAAGCCGCCCGCGTGGGTCATGGCGGCCGAGCTCGTCGAGACCTCACGACTGTGGGCGCGCGACGTCGCGGCGATCAAGCCCGAGTGGGCCGAGGAGCTCGGCGCGCACCTCGTGACGCGCAGCGTGTCCGAGCCGTTCTGGTCGACCAAGCAGGGCGCCGCGATGGCCTACGAGTCGGTGCTCCTGCTCGGGCTGCCGATCGTGACGCGCCGGCGCATCCTGCTCGGGCGGGTCGACCCCGAGCTCGCGCGCGAGATGTTCGTGCGGCACGCCCTCGTCGAGGGCGGGTGGACGACCCACCACCGCTTCTTCCACGACAACAAGGCGTTGCTCGCGGAGGCCGAGCGGCTCGAGGCGCGCGCCCGCCGCCGCGACCTCGTGGTCGACGAGGACACGCTCTTCGAGTTCTACGACGAGCGGGTAGGTGCCGAGGTCGTCTCGGCGCGGCACTTCGACACGTGGTGGAAGCACGTGCGCCGCGAGCAGCCCGAGCTGCTGACCCTGCCCCGCGAGCTCGTGCTGCCCGACGAGGACGCCGTCTCGGGCGAGGCCTTCCCGCTCGTGTGGCCGCAGGGTGAGCTCGAGCTCGCGCTGTCCTACCAGTTCGAGCCGGGCACCGCGGCCGACGGCGTCACGGTGCACGTCCCGCTCGAGGTGCTCCCGCGTGTGACCGAGCACGGCTTCGACTGGCTCGTGCCGGGGCTGCGCGAGGAGCTCGTGGTCGCGACGATCCGCTCCTTGCCCAAGCCCGTGCGGGTCCAGCTCGTGCCCGCACCCGACGTCGCGCGCGAGATCCTCGCGTGGCTCGAGACGAACGTCGCGGCGTGGGAGGACACCGTGCGGGCCGCGGACGCCGCGCCGTCGTTCCGCGAGTCCTTCTCCCGGGCCGCGCGCGAGCTGCGCGGTGTCGTGGTCTCGCCCGAGGACTTCGACCCCGAGCGACTGCCCGCGCACCTGCGCGTGACGTTCCGGGTCGAGGAGGCGGGTCGCCGCGCCGCCGTCGTCGACGAGGGTCCCGACCTCGTGGTGCTCCAGCGCCGGCACGCCGCGCGCGCTCAGGACGCCGTGCGCGCCGCGGTGCGTTCTGCCGTCCAGGCCTCGACCGCACCGCCTTCCCCGCCGCACACCCCCATGCGGAACGTAAAGTCCCCCACAGGCCCCGAGTGGAACGTTGTTGCGCCAGAACGTTCCACATCGGGTGGGGGGACTGCGGGTCGGCGCTCGGGGGGCCCCGATGCCGCGGCGGCCGGCGGCGCGGGCTCGGGCCCGCCGGTGGCTCGCGCCGCGCTCGAGCGCGACGGTCTCACGGGCTGGCCCACCGACCTGCCCGGTGACGCACTTGCGACGAAGGTCGAGGCGACCGGTCCCACGGGGCTGCCCGTCCTGGCCTACCCCGCACTCGTCGACGTCACGGGCGTCAAGGGCGCGCGCGGACCGGTCGCGGTGCGTCTGCTCGGCGACCCGCACGCGGCCCAGAACGCCCATCGGCTCGGCCTGCGGCGCCTGCTCGTCGCGGACGTCGGCCTGCCCACGCAGCGCATCACGACCCGGTGGAGCCCGAGCCAGGCACTCACGCTCGCGGCGAGCCCCTACCCGAGCACCGAGGCGCTCGTGACCGATCTCGAGCTCGCCGCGGTCGACGGGATCCTCGACCGTGTGACGTCGGATGCGGCCGAGGTGCGCACGGGCGCCGACTATGCCGCGGTGCGCGCCGAGGTGCGCGCGCGGCTCGAGGACGACGTCTTCGCGCTCGCCTCGCACACCGCGACCGTGCTCGCGAAGGCCCGCGAGGTCGAGGCCAAGGTCGAGGCGTCGACCTCGCTCGCGCTCCTTGCGACCTGCACCGACGTCAAGGCGCACCTTGCGGGGCTCGTCGCGGACGGCTTCGTCGCGCGCACCGGTCCGGCCCGTCTCGGGCACCTCGCGCGCTACCTCGAGGCCGATCTCGTGCGGCTCGACAAGGCTGCCGACAACCCGCAGCGCGACGCCTCGCTCGCGTGGGAGGTCACGGGTCTTGCGCAGGATCTCGAGGGCGTCCGCGGGGCGGTGCTCGCCGCTGCACCCGGTCCTGACGCCGTCCCGCCCACGACCCTGCGCGCGCTCGAGGACGTGCGCTGGATGCTCGAGGAGCTGCGCGTCTCGCTGTTCGCCCAGCAGCTGCGCACGGTCGGCTCGGTGTCCCCCCAGCGCATCCGCAAGGCCCTTGCCGCGATCGGCCGGCCCTAGCGCAGCGAACCCGGCGAACGCGGCGCTGTCCACGAACGGGCGAAAACGCCAGGCGCCTCTCCCGTTCCAGCCGGGACGTCCGTTACTCTCCTGTGCCATGACGAGCCAGATGCGGCCCACCGGCGCGAGCGAGGTTCCCGCCGAGCTCGTCGGCGTGCCCATCACGGAGCCCGACGCGGAGATCCTCGTCAAGGTCGAGAGCGCGCTCGCGAAGGTCCCCGCGCCCGAGGACTGGCACCCCGGTCCGGTCGCCGCGACCGGCTGACCTCGCGCCGACGGCGGTCCCGCGCACCCTCGCCCTGGCGCGTGCCCGAGCGCCGGGGCACGCGTGCGACGACGAAGCCCTGCACACTCTCGTGCGTCCACCCTGCGAGCGCGCCGTCTCGCATCGCAGACGTCCCTCTAGCCACCTGCCCGGCCCAGGCCTATGCTCGCCGCACCATCCAGAGCGACCGAGAGACCTGGCTCGACGACGTCGCAGCAACCCCCCGCAAGGGTGAGGGTGCTTCCGCCAGGACCGATGGGAGAGGTCCGATGGGCTGTTGTCGGCGGCACCACGAGGCGGTCGCACCATGACCGCCGTCGACCGACCCACGGTCTCCTTCGAGCTGTTCCCACCCCGTGACCCTCACTCCGCCCCGCGGCTGTGGGAGACCGTGCGCCGTCTCGAGGCCGCCGAGCCGGACTTCGTCTCGGTCACCTACGGCGCCTCGGGCTCGACCCGTCGCACCACGCGCACCCTCGTCGCGCGCATGCTGCGCGAGACCTCGCTGACCCCGATCGCCCACCTGACGTGCGTCGCGACCTCACGCGAAGAGATCCGCGTCGTGGTCGGGGAGTTCCTCGACGCGGGGGTGCGCTCGTTCCTCGCGCTGCGCGGTGACCCACCCGCCCCGGGTGCCGGGTGGCACGCCCACCCCGAGGGTCTGCGCACCGCGGCCGAGCTCGTGACGCTCCTGCGCCAGATCGAGGCGCGGCGCTGCGCGCAGTCACCGTCCCAGGCCGTCCGTGCGACCGTGCACCCGTTGTCGATCGCGGTCGCGGCGTTCCCGCGCGGCAACCACGGCGCCGGGTCGACGCGCGAGGAGGACATCCAGGCCTTGCTCGACAAGCAGGCCGCGGGCGCGAACTTCGCGATCACGCAGGTGTTCTACGACGCCCCGTCCTACCTCGAGCTCGTCGCGGCGGCCCGCGCGGCCGGGGTGAGCATCCCGATCGTCCCGGGGATCATCCCGACCACGGACCCCGCGCGTCTCGTGCGCGTCGCCGAGCTCACGGGCGTGCCCGTCCCGTCCGAGCTGCTCGCTGCGCTCGACACCGCGGACGCTGCGACCCGGCACGCGACGGGGGTGCGCCGCACGGCGCAGCTCGTCGAGGCCGTGCTCGCAGGCGGTGCCCCCGGGGTGCACCTGTACACCTTCAACCGCCACGAGGCGGCGCTCGACGTGCTCGACGCCGCCGGACTCCTGCCCACCACGACGAAGGAACTCCTGTGACCTTTCCCTCCGCGACGATCCTCGGCTACCCGCGCATCGGCCCGCGCCGCGAGCTCAAGAAGGCCCTCGAGTCCTTCTGGGCGGGACGCTCGAGCGAGGCCGAGCTCGAGTCGGCCGCCGCAGACCTGCGCCGCGCCCAGCGCACCCGACTGCGCGAGCTGGGCCTGACGCAGGACGCGGCGATCCCGGGCGACTTCTCGTTCTACGACCAGGTGCTCGACGCAGCCGTGACCTTCGGCGCGGTGCCCGAGCGTTTCAGCGAGCTCGCGCCCGACCCGACGAGCCTTGCCGGCTACTCGGTCCTCGCGCGCGGCGCGGGTGACCAGGTGCCCCTCGAGATGACCAAGTGGTTCGACACGAACTACCACTACCTCGTGCCCGAGATCACGCCGACGACGGCGTTCGCACTCACCTCGCGACGCATCGTCGAGGAGTTCCGTGAAGGGCTCGCCGGGGGCGTCGTGACGCGGCCCGTCGTCGTCGGTCCCGTGACGTTCCTTGCCCTGTCGAAGCCGGGCGAGAGTGCCCCCGAGGGCTTCGCCCCGCTCGCGCGGCTCGACGCGCTCCTCGGAGCGTACGCCGAGCTGCTGCGCGAGCTCGCGGACGCGGGCGCGCCGTGGGTCCAGCTCGACGAGCCCGCGCTCGTCTCGGACGCGACCGGCACGCCGCGCACCGAGCTCGAGCGGGCCGCCGAGCGCGCGTACGGCTTCCTCGGGGCGCAGTCGCGCCGCCCGCGCGTGCTCGTCACGGCGCCGTTCGGCGAGCTCTCGCCTGCCGGGCTCGCCGCCCTCGCGGCGGCACACGTCGAGGCGATCGCGCTCGATCTCGTGCGCGGCGACGTCCCGGGCGCGGTCCCTGGGCTCGCGTCGAAGGTGCTCGTGGGTGGGGTGCTCGACGGGCGCAACGTGTGGCGCGAGGACCTCGGGGCTGCGGCCGAACGCCTCGACCGGCTCGCGAGCCTCACCGAGGCGGGGGTCGCGGCGGCGAGCTCGTGCTCGCTCCTGCACGTGCCCTACGACGTCGAGGTCGAGACCCGGCTCGACGAGGGGCTGCGGTCCTGGCTCGCGTTCGCCGACCAGAAGGTCGCCGACCTCGTGACGCTCGGTCGTGGCCTGCGCGAGGGCGCGGACGCGATCGCCGCGCAGGTCACGGCGTCCCGGGCGGCGCTCGAGGCGCGGGCCGCAGCCGAGGGCGTCGTCGTCCCCGAGGTCCGTAGCCGGGTCGCCGCCCTGACCGAGGACGACGCACGGCGCGCGCCCTACGCCGAACGCGTCGCCGCGCAGCGTGAGCGACTCGACCTGCCACCCCTGCCGACCACGACGATCGGCTCGTTCCCCCAGACGCCCGAGATCCGTCGGGCGCGCGCGGCGAACGCGCGCGGGGAGCTCTCGGACGCGGGTTACACCGAGGCGATGCGCGAGGAGATCCGGCGCGTCGTCGCGCTCCAGGAGGAGATCGGCCTCGACGTGCTCGTGCATGGCGAGCCCGAGCGCAACGACATGGTGCAGTACTTCGCCGAGCACCTCGAGGGCTTCGCGGTGACCGAGCACGGTTGGGTGCAGTCCTACGGTTCGCGGTGCACGCGCCCCTCGCTCCTGTGGGGGGACGTGTCGCGGCCCGCGCCGATCACGGTCCCGTGGTCGGCGTTCACGGCCTCGCTCACGAGCAAGCCCGTCAAGGGGATGCTCACGGGCCCCGTGACGATCCTCGCGTGGTCCTTCGTGCGCGACGACCAGCCGCGCGCGGACACTGCGGCCCAGGTCGCGCTCGCGCTGCGCGACGAGATCGCCGACCTCGAGGCCGCGGGGATCGGCGTCGTGCAGGTCGACGAGCCTGCGCTGCGCGAGCTGCTCCCGCTCGATGCCTCGGCTCAGGACGCCTACCTCGAGTGGGCCGTGCGAGCCTTCCGGGTCGCGACCGGCGGGGCGGCCCCTGCGACCCAGGTGCACACCCACCTGTGCTACTCGGAGTTCGGTGCGGTGTTCTCCGCGATCGACGCGCTCGACGCGGACGTGACCTCGATCGAGGCGGCCCGGTCGAAGATGGAGATCCTCGCCGACATCGCGGCGCAGGGCTACGAGCGTGGGATCGGCCCGGGGGTGTACGACATCCACTCCCCGCGCGTGCCGTCGCAGGAGGAGATCGCGAGCCTGCTCGAGGCGGCGGTGCGCACGGTCGATCCGCGCCGCTTGTGGGTCAACCCCGACTGCGGGCTCAAGACGCGCAGCTACGCCGAGGTCGAGCCCTCGCTGCGCCACCTCGTCGCGGCGGCCGCGGCGACGCGAGCATCGATCGGCCAGCCGGCACCCTGACATGCGAAGGGCCCGTCGGATGGTCCGACGGGCCCGGGGTGCGAAGGTCAGCTCGCGGCTGCCTCGGCCTCGATCGCCTGGGGCCGGGTGCCGTGCTGCACCTCGATGCGGCGCGGCTTGGCCTCCTCGGCGACCGGGATCGTGAGCGTCAGCACGCCGTCGGCGTACGTCGCGTCGATGCGGTCGAGGTCAAGGCCTCGCCCGACGGTCAGCTGGCGGGCGAAGGTGCCCTCAGGACGCTCGCGGGCGAGCCACTGGACGTCCGCGTCCGTGTGCACCGTGCGCTCGGCGCGGATGGTCAGCGTGCGGTCCTCGACCGCGATGTCGATCGAGCCAGGGTCAGCGCCTGGCAGGTCGACGCGCAGGACATAGTGCTCACCTGTGCGGTAGAGGTCCATCGGCATGGCTGCCGATCCGCGCGCGGCACCCAAGAACTGGTTCATGATCCGGTCCATCTCCTGGAACGGCTCGAAGAGCGTAGCCATAGCGCACTCACCTCCCTGAGACTCAGGGCCGGGACCTTCCCGGTCCTGGGCGCCCCGAGGACGCTCGCCCCGGGGCGGCTACGCCCCCAATATTAGCACTCGAGGGTGGAGAGTGCTAGTCCACGGTCGGGTGCATGCTCAGAAGTGCTCGCGCACGCCCGGGTGCTGGACCACCTCGGGATCGCGCTCCTCGGCGATCGACCCCCACGCCTGCGCAGACTCCTCGGCGCGCGCCGCGACACCAAGACGCTCGAGCGCGGCCACGAGCTCACGGGCAGTCGCAGCGGAGAAGCTTCGAGGCAGTCTCGCGGGCCCGTAGAACTCCGCGGCCTCGAGCGGGCTGAGCCCGCCCAGCTCGCGCAGCACCGCACGAACCTTCGGGGTGAGCGGCGAGACATCGAGCACCGAGACCGTCACGGTGCGCACCTCAGGCTGGGTCGGTTCGACGAGCGGCTGGGCCATGGCGGTTCCCCCTCGGATCACCCCCGCCGAGCGGTGGGGTGGATCGACGATACTCGCGCGCGGGCCACTCTTCTCGGCGAGCGGCGCCGTCCCAGGTCGGGGGCTCAGCCGCCCGCGAGCGACTCGACGATCCGCACGTCCGCGTCGAGCCACGGGACCGAGAGCCAGCGCCCGCGCGGGAGCCAACGCAGCTCGTCGTGCTCGAGGTGCGGGACCGGCTCGCCGACGTCGACCGTCGCGAGCCACAGGCGCATGACGTACTTGTCGGAGAGGATCCACGCGCCGTCGTCGGGCCCGGCATGCTCGGTCCCGAGCGTCACCTCGACCCCGAGCTCCTCACGCAGCTCACGGCGCAACGCCTCGGTCGGCTCCTCGCCCTCCTCGACCTTCCCGCCCGGGAACTCCCAGCGTCCCGCGAGCGAGATCGGCTTGGCCCGGCGCGCGGCGAGCAGACGCGTCGGGTCCTCGAGACGGTCCACGACCGCCCCGGCGACCACGAGCGTGCGTGTCCCGGCGCCCAGCATGGGCGCAGTGTCTCAGGTGGTCGCGGTGCCACGTCAACCGGAAGGGTCCGTCCCCTGCGGCCGCTCGCGGGCTCCGGCGCCCGACCGCGACCCGCCGCGGGGCGCACTCACGCGCCCCACGGCAGCAGGTCAGCGCAGACCAGCAGCCTTGGCCCAGGCGACGGCCTCGGCGCGCGTCGAGACGCCGATCTTGCGGTACACCGACCGCACCTGGGACTTCACGGTGTTGCGCGAGACGAACAGCTCAGCAGCGAGCTCCTCGAGCGTGCGGTGCTCCGAGAGCCGCGACAGCACGACCTTCTCGCGTCGGGTGAGCGGCTCGACGTAGAAAGCCTCGCGGCCACGGTCCGTGGGGCTCAGCGCGATGGCAGACATACAACCTCCCGTTGTGCGACGGCCCGCTCGTGGCGGTCCGCAGCGATTGCCTTCACCTACCAAGAGGGGCGAGGCGGGAAGTTATGACGCGAGAACCCCGAGAAGTTTTTCCAGGGGCGAAGGTCCTAGCCCTCCTGGGTGAGCGCCTCGTACGCCTCGGCGTCCATGAGCTCACCCTCGCCGGTCACCTGGACCTTGAGGAGCCAGCCGTCACCGTAGGGGTCAGCGTTGACGACCGACGGGTCGTCGATCGCCTGCCGGTTGACCTCGACGACGGTCCCCGAGACGGGCGAGAAGAGCTCTGAGACGGACTTGGTCGACTCGACCTCGCCGATCACGGACCCCGCCTCGATGACGTCCCCGACGCTCGGCAGCTCGAGGTAGACGATGTCACCGAGCGCCTCGGTGGCCGTGTCGGTGATGCCGACGGTCGCGGGGACCGAGTCGTCGACCCACTCGT
>JAJUHG010000084.1 GCA_029267995.1 Micrococcales bacterium | reverse complement strand
CGCGGGCCGCGTCCCCGAGGCGCGCGGCGCCGCGGGACGGCGCGACGGCGCGCTCGACCCGGACCGTCTGGGCCGGGGCGCGGAGGGGCGACGTGGGGAAGACACCCTCTGATTGTGCACGCCCGCGCAGAAGAACCCGCGGACCGCCACGGCTCGGCAGACGCGACGGGGCGGCGGACCCGCAGGTCCACCGCCCCGTCGGACGTGCTGGCTCGCTCAGCGCGCGAAGCGCGGGAAGGCGCTCGCACCGGCGTAGCGGCCGGCGTCGTCGAGCTCCTCCTCGATGCGGAGCAGCTGGTTGTACTTGTTGACGCGCTCGCCGCGCGCGGGCGCACCGGTCTTGATCTGGCCCGCGTTGGTCGCGACGGACAGGTCGGCGATCGTCGTGTCCTCGGTCTCGCCCGAGCGGTGCGAGGTCATCGTCGTGAAGCCGTTGCGCTGCGCGAGTGTGACCGCGTCGAGCGTCTCGGTGAGGGTGCCGATCTGGTTGAGCTTGACGAGGAGGGAGTTCGCGGCCTTCTCCTCGATCCCGCGCGCGAGGCGCTCGGGGTTGGTCACGAACAGGTCGTCGCCGACGATCTGCACCTTGTCACCGACCGTCGCGACGAGCTGGCTCCACGAGCCCCACTCGTCCTCGCTCAGCGGGTCCTCGATCGACACGAGCGGGTAGTCCTCGACGAGCTTGGCGTAGTAGGCGATCATCTCGTCCGGCGTGAGCGCCTTGCCCTCGAACTGGTAGGCACCCTCGGAGAAGAACTCCGTGGCCGCGACGTCGAGCGCGAGCGCGATGTCGGTGCCCGGCGTGAGGCCGGCCTTCTCGATCGCGACGAGGATGAGGTCGAGAGCGGCACGGTTCGACTCGAGGTTCGGCGCGAAGCCGCCCTCGTCGCCGAGGCCCGTCGAGAGTCCCTTGCCCTTGAGGACCGACTTGAGCGCGTGGTACACCTCGACGCCCGAACGAAGCGCCTCGGCGTAGGTCGACTGCCCGATCGGGGCGATCATGAACTCCTGGATGTCGACGTTCGAGTCCGCGTGCGAGCCACCGTTGAGGATGTTCATCATCGGGACCGGCAGGACGTGCGCGTTCGGCCCGCCGACGTAGCGGAACAGCGGGAGACCCGCGCTCTCCGCAGCGGCCTTCGCGACCGCGAGCGAGACGCCCAGGATCGCGTTCGCGCCGAGCTTGCCCTTGTTGGGCGTGCCGTCGAGGTCGATGAGGACCTGGTCGATGTAGCGCTGCTCGGTCACGTCGAAGCCGACGAGCTCGGGGGCGATGTCGTCCTGCACGGCCTTGACCGCGCCTTCGACACCCTTGCCGAGGTACCGCGCGGCGTCGCCGTCGCGACGCTCGACGGCCTCGAAGGCACCGGTCGACGCGCCCGAGGGGACTGCTGCGCGAGCGAACGTGCCGTCGTCGAGCGCGATCTCGACCTCGACGGTCGGGTTGCCGCGCGAGTCGAGGATCTCGCGGGCGCCTACGGCCTCGATGCTGGCCATGGTTGACTCCTTCTTCAGGGTCGGGTGGGTTTTCCGGTCGCTCGCACACGATGCGCCAGCGGCCGACGTTCCGGGCCGCCGGTCGTCGTCAACCGGCCACGAGCCAGCCTAGCGGGGACCGCCCCACCCGGGTGCGGGACGTTCGGCCGCGCGCTCAGTCCCGCTCGGCGACCGCCTCGCGAGCCTCGTCGAGCACGGGCCGGCGCGACAGGCCCACCGCCCCGGCCGCCGCGCCACGGGCGAGCGCTGCCGCGACCGCGGACTCCTCGTCGAGACGCGGGACCGCGCGACGCAGCGCGAGCCCGCGCCGACGCTCGGCCTCCCGCTCGGCGCGCCGACGCGCCGCGAGCAGGTTGAGCCCCTCGACGAAGATCGCGAACGCCATGGGACCGTAGATGAACGCCTTGTCGATCGAGTACCCGAAGCCCTCCGCGACGAGGAACACGCCGATGAGCAGGAGGAAGGACAGCGCGAGCATCTTGACCGTGGGGTGGCGGTTGACGAACGCGAACACGAACCGCGCCGCGAACAGCATGATCCCGAAGGACACGACGACGGCGCTGATGATGACCACGAGGTTGTCGGTCATCCCCACGGCCGTGATGACCGAGTCGAGCGAGAACACGATGTCGAGGGCGAGGATCTGCGCGATCACGCTGCGAAAGGACACGCTCGCGGCGGTCGCGACCGCACCGCCCGACGCGGCTCCCGAGGCGCAGTCGTGCGCGGGGGCCGCGGCCGCGCCGTCGTCGGCGTGCGCGTGCGCGTGCTCCTCCCCCTCACCCTCGAGCCGGTGGTGGATCTCCATGACGGCCTTGTAGACGAGGAACCCGCCGCCCGCGATGAGCACGAAGTCCTTGACCGAGAAGCCCATGCCGCCCCACGTCACGACGTCGTCCTTGAGCGTGATGATCCAACCCGCAAGGAGCACGAGCCCCACACGCAGGATCATCGCGAGCGTGAGCCCGAGGTTGCGGGCGCGCGCCTGCTGCGCGACGGGCAGCTTGGCCGCGAGGATCGAGATGAAGATGACGTTGTCGATCCCGAGCACGAGCTCGAGCACGAAGAGCGTCGCAAAGATCGCGGCGAGGTCGGGGGTCAGCGCGAAAGACAGATCCACCGGCTCAGCGTAGGGCCGCGGGCACCGCGACGCCCGTCGTGGCGCGCTGCGTCAGGCGAGCTCGGCGTGCGCGCGCAGTGCCGCGAGGATCGCCTCGGTCTGCTCCTTCGCGTCCCCGAACAGCATCGCCGTGTTCTCCCGGAAGAACAGCGGGTTCTGCACGCCCGCGTACCCCGTGGCCATCGAGCGCTTGAACACCACGACCTGGCGCGCGTGCCACACCTCGAGCACGGGCATGCCCGCGATCGGCGAGGTGGGGTCGTCGAGCGCTGCGGGGTTGACGACGTCGTTCGCCCCGATCACGAGCACGATGTCGGTCTCGGGCAGGTCGTCGTTGATCTCGTCCATCTCCAGGACGATGTCGTAGGGCACCTTGGCCTCGGCGAGCAGGACGTTCATGTGGCCTGGGAGGCGCCCCGCGACGGGGTGCACCCCGAAGCGCACCTCGACCCCGAGCCCGCGCAGCCGCGCGACGAGCTCGGCGACCGGGTACTGGGCCTTCGCGACGGCCATCCCGTAGCCCGGGACGATCACCACGCTGCGCGCCGCGGCGAGCTGCTCGGCGACGTCCGCCGCGAAGGTCTCGCGGTGCTCGCCCTGCTGGTCGCCGGCTGTGACCGTCCCGCCCTCGGTCCCGAAGCCGCCGAGGATCACGCTCACGAAGGACCGGTTCATCGCGCGGCACATGATGTAGGACAAGATCGCGCCCGAGGAGCCCACGAGCGCCCCCGTGATGATGAGCAGGTCGTTCGCGAGCATGAGGCCCGCCGCGGCCGCGGCCCAGCCCGAGTACGAGTTGAGCATCGAGACGACCACGGGCATGTCCCCGCCGCCGATCGCCGCGACGAGGTGCCAGCCGAGCGCGAGCGCGATCGCCGTCATGACCAGCAGCGGGACGATGCCCCCGCCGAGCACGAACCACACGCCCAGCCCGAGCGAGACCATGATCGCGACGAGGTTGAGCACGTTGCGCGCGGGCAGCACGAGCGGTGCCGAGCGGATCTTCGCGGCGAGCTTGAGGTACGCGACGATCGACCCCGTGAAGGTCACCGCGCCGATGAGGACGCCGAGGAACACCTCGACGTCGTGCACGATCGACGGCTCGGAGGTCAGGTAGGAGTTGAAGCCCACGAGCACCGCGGCGAGCCCCACGAAGGAGTGCAGGATCGCGATGAGCTCGGGCATCTGCGTCATCTCGACCGTGCGCGCGCGCCACGTGCCGACGCTCGCACCGATCGCGAGGACGAGCGCGACGAGCAGCATGGTCACGAGCACGGGACGCTCGGAGGTGTCCGCCGCGAGGATCACGGTCGCACCGAGCGCGAGCCCCATGCCGACCATGCCGAGCACGTTGCCGCGCCGTGCAGTCTCCTGGCGCGCAAGCCCCGCGAGGGACAGCACGAACAGCACTGCGGCGACGACGTAGGCCGCCTGGGCGATCGAGGTGAGCATCAGCCGTCCTTCCGGAACATGCCGAGCATCCGGTACGTGACCAGGAACCCGCCGAAGATGTTGATGCTCGCGACCGACGCCGCGACGAACGCGATCGCCGAGACGAGCAGGTCCGCCGAGCCGAGCTGCAGGAGCGCGCCGACGAGGATGATCCCCGAGATCGCGTTGGTCTGGGACATCAGGGGCGTGTGCAGCGCGTGCGCGACGTTGTTGATGACGTAGAAGCCCACGATCACCGCGAGCGCGAAGACCGTGAGGTGCGAGACGGTCGCCGCGGGCGAGAGTGCGAGCAGGACGAAGGCGAGCGCGGCACCCGCCCCGTAGAGCACCGAGCGCCGCCGACGACGGCGTTGCGCGGCCTCGTGCGTCGCGCGCGCCTGCGCGGCCGGGTCGACCTGGGCAGCAGGCGACTGCGCCGCCGAGACCGCGACGGGCGGCGGGGGCCACAGCAGCTCGCCTGCGCGGGTCACCGTCATGCCGCGCTGGACCGGGTCCTCGAGGTCGAGCGTGAGCCGGCCGTCCCGCTCGGGGGTCAGCAGGCGCAGCAGGTTGACGACGTTCGTCCCGAACAGCTGCGAGGTGTGCCGGGCCATGCGGCTCGTGAGGTCGGTGTACCCCAGGATCGTGACCCCGTTCGCGGTCACGACCTTCTCGCCGGGGACCGTCAGCTCGCAGTTGCCACCACCCGAGGCCGCGAGGTCGACGATCACCGAGCCGGGGCGCATCGCGGCGACCATGTCGGCCGTGATCGTCGTCGGCGCGCTCCCCCGCACGAGGGCCGTCGTGATCACGATGTCGGCCCGCGCGGTCTCTGCGGCGTACAGGTCCATCGTCGCGCGCTCCTGCTCGGCGGTGAGCTCGCGCGCGTAGCCGTCCGCGCTGACCTCCTGCTGGGCGGCCTCGAGCCGCACGAACTGCGCACCCATCGACTCGATCTGCTCGCCCACCTCGGGGCGCACGTCGAAGGCCCGCACCTGCGCGCCGAGGCTCCCCGCCGCGCCGATCGCCGCGAGGCCCGCGACGCCTGCGCCGATCACGAAGACGTTCGCGGGTGCCGTCTTGCCCGCCGCGGTCACCTGGCCGGTGAACATCCCGCTGTACTCCTCGGCGGCCTCGATCACCGCGCGGTAGCCCGCGACGTTCGCCAGGGTCGACAGCACGTCGATCGACTGCGCGCGCGAGATGCGCGGCACGGCGTCGAGGGCGATGGCCGTGACACCCCGCTCGCGCAACGCCTCGACGAGGGCCGGCTCGCTGTGCGGGGCGAGCATCGCGACAAGCGTCGTCCCCTCCGCGAGGCTCGCAAGCCGTTCGGGCGAGGGCGCGCGCACCGCGGTCACGACGTCGGACTCCCACACTGCTCGGGCGTCGACGACGCTCGCGCCCGCGTCGGCGTAGGCCTCGTCGGGGTAGCTCGCGCACTCGCCCGCACCCTGCTCGACGACGACGTCGTAGCCGAGCTTGCGCAGCTGCGCGACGGTCGCGGGGGTCGCGGCGACGAGCCGCTCGCGTCCCTCGCGGGGGATGCCGATCCTCATGTCGTGACGACCTCGATCCGGGGTGTCCTCAAGTCTCCAGGGGGAGGCTAACGAGCGCCCGGGGAGCGGAAGGGGACTTTGGTGTGTCGCCCACGTCACTTTCCCTCGGGCGCGGTCGCGACCGAGTCAGCGCTCGGCGGCGCGCAGCTCGGCCTCCCACGCGCGGGTCGCGCGGCGCAGCGCGGCCTCGGGGTCGACGCCCGCCGCGCCCGCCTCGAGCACGAGGGCGAGGAGCCGCGCGCCGACGTCGCCGCTCTCGGCGTCGTCCGTCTCGACGGGGCCGGTCTCGGGCAGGAGGCCTGCCCGGCGCGCGCGGCCCGCAAGCTTCGCGGCTCGGGCGAGCGCCCCGAGACCGGGCGGGACGCCGTCGAGCGCGGAGGCGCGCCCCTTCTCGGCCTTCTTGAGCTCGTCCCAGCGGGCCTTGACGGCCTCGGCGTCGGGCGCGTGCACGTCACCGAACACGTGCGGGTGCCGCGAGACGAGCTTCGCCGCGGTGCGGCGCGCGACGTCGTCGAGGTCGAAGGGCGCTGCGGCGTCCTCCTGGGCGAGGCGGGCGTGGAAGACGACCTGCAGCAGCACGTCCCCGAGCTCTTCGAGCAGGTCCTCGCGGCTGCCCGTCTCGACCGCCTCGACGAGCTCGTGCGCCTCCTCGACGACGTACGGCAGGAGGCTCTCGTGCGTCTGCTCGCGGTCCCACGGGCAGCCGCCCGGGGAGCGCAGGCGGTCCATGACCGCGACGAGCTCGGCGACCCCCTCGAGCGAGGGGCGCGGGAGGGCCGTCACGGCGCCTGGACGATCCACTCCGGCGTCGTGGCCGACACGACCGAGCCCTCGAAGGAGCCGAAGCGCGGGTTGACCTCGACGTCGAGCGCGTCGATGCGCGTGCGGAGGCGCTCACCGAGGTCTTCCGTGTCGATCAGCAGCCGCATCTCCTGCACGGCCATGTCGAAGGCGAGGATGTCGAGCGTCGCGTCCGAGACCGTGTCGAGGTCGAGGTCGAGATCGTTGACCTGCGCGACGTCGGCGAGGTAGTCACGGGCCTCCTCGCGCGACTTGCCGATCCCGAGCCCGCTCGCCTCGTCGAGGTAGACGGGCGCGACGATGAGCATCGTCAGCACGCCGCGCGGGTCGACCGTGAACAGCTCGTTGAGCTCGCGCGTCGCACGGTCGACGGTCGAGGTCGAGATCGTCCGGCCGTCGACGACGGCGGCTGCGCCCGGGTGCGACGCGCAGCCCCCCAGGGTGAGGGCAGCGGCGAGCACGATGGCGACGATGGCGGACTTGCGCACCTTCAGACCTCCTCGGTTCGGGCGACCCGGCGGTGCCCGCGGAACATGCTAGCTCTCCGCGCCCCTCACCCGGCGACCGCCTCGGTGACCGGCGCGGGCACGAGCACGTCGATCACGCCACGCACCCAGGTGAGCAGCTCGGTGCCCACGATCGGCGGGCTGCCGAGCGCCTTGCCGGTCGGGATCGGCACGAGCACGGTGCGTGTCGCGGGCTTGAGCACCGCACCCGGGAAGAGGCGGCGCAGGCGCAGCTGCGCGGACTCGGCGGGCTCGACGGGCGCAAGGCGCACGTACTTTCCCTGCTGCGTGATGTCGGTGAGGCCTGCCTCGCGGGCCCGGTTGCGCAACCGCGCGACCTCGAAGAGCCCCTCGACCGCCTCGGGCACGGGCCCGTAGCGGTCGGTGAGCTCCGCGCGGACCTCCTCGAGCGCCTCGGGCGTCTCGGCTGCGGCGATCTTGCGGTACGCCTCGAGGCGCAGGCGGTCGTGCTCGACGTACTCGTGCGGCAGGTGCGCGTCGAGCGGGAGCTCGATCGTGACCTCGGCGGGCTGCTCGGTCTGCTCGCCACGGAAGGCGGCGACCGCCTCGCCCACCATGCGCAGGTACAGGTCGAAGCCCACGCCCTCGATGTGGCCGGACTGCTCGCCGCCCAGGAGGTTGCCCGCGCCGCGGATCTCGAGGTCCTTGAGGGCGACCGCCATGCCCGCGCCGAGCTCGTTGTTCGCGGCGATCGTCGCGAGGCGGTCGTGCGCGGTCTCGGTGAGCGGGGTGTCGGGCGGATAGAGGAAGTAGGCGTACGCGCGGTCCCGGCCGCGGCCCACGCGCCCGCGCAGCTGGTGGAGCTGGGACAGGCCGAGCGCGTCGGCCCGCTCGAGGATGAGCGTGTTGGCGTTCGACACGTCGAGGCCCGTCTCGATGATCGTGGTCGACACGAGCACGTCGATGCGCCGCTCCCAGAAGTCGACCATGACCCGTTCGAGCTGCTGCTCGCCCATCTTCCCGTGCGCGACCGCGATCCGGGCCTCGGGGACGAGCTCGGCGAGGTGGCGCGCGGCCTTCTCGATCGTCGAGACCCGGTTGTGCACGTAGAACACCTGGCCCTCGCGCAGCAGCTCGCGCCGGATCGCCGCGGTGACCTGCTTGTCGTCCTGGGGCCCCACGTAGGTGAGCACGGGGTGGCGCTCCTCGGGCGGGGTCGCGAGGGTCGACATCTCACGGATGCCCGTGACCGCCATCTCGAGCGTGCGCGGGATCGGGGTCGCGCTCATCGCGAGCACGTCGACCGTGGTGCGCAGCGCCTTGAGGGTCTCCTTGTGCTCGACCCCGAAGCGCTGCTCCTCGTCGATGATCACGAGGCCCAGGTCCTTGAACCGCACCTGTCCCGTGATGAGCCGGTGCGTCCCGATGACGACGTCGACCGAGCCGTCCGCGAGCCCCTCGACGACGGCCTTGGCCTCGGCGTCGGACTGGAAGCGCGAGAGTGCCTTGACCGTCACGGGGAACGGCGCGTAGCGCTCGGTGAAGGTCTCGAGGTGCTGGTTGACCAGGAGCGTCGTCGGGACGAGCACCGCGACCTGCTTGCCGTCCTGGACGGCCTTGAAGGCCGCGCGCACCGCGATCTCGGTCTTGCCGTAGCCGACGTCACCGCACACGAGCCGGTCCATCGGGACGTGCCGCTCCATGTCGGCCTTGACCTCGTCGATCGTCGCGAGCTGGTCGGGCGTCTCGGGGAAGGGGAAGGCGTCCTCGAGCTCGCGCTGCCACGGGGTGTCGGGCGAGAAGGCGTGGCCCTGCGTCGCCATGCGCGCCGAGTACAGGCGGATGAGCTCGCCCGCGATCTCCTTGACGGCCTTGCGGGCCCGCCCCTTGGCCTTGGCCCAGTCCGAGCCACCGAGCTTGTTGAGGCTCGGCGTCTCCCCGCCGACGTACCGGCTGATCTGGTCGAGCTGGTCGGTCGGCACGAAGAGCCGGTCGGCCGGCTGGCCGCGCTTCGAGGACGCGTACTCGAGCACGAGGTACTCGCGCACCGCCTGCGCCCCGCCCGCTCCCTTGACGGTGCGCTGCGTGAGCTCGACGAATCGACCCACGCCGTGCTTGTCGTGCACGACGAAGTCCCCGGGTCGCAGCGCGAGCGGGTCGACCGCGTTCTTGCGCCGCCGGGCCGGAAGGGCGCGCATGTCCCGCGTCCCGGCGACCGACCGCCCGGTCAGGTCGGCCTCGGTGAGCACCGCGAGCCGCAGGTCCTCCGCGACGAACCCCGAGCCCACGAGCGAGGGCACGACGACGACGGCGCCCGCCTCGGGCTCGGTCTCGAGCGTCTCGGTCAGGTGCGCGGGGACCTCGGCCGAACCGAGCTGCTCGACCATGCGGCGCGCAGGACCGGG
>JAJUHG010000083.1 GCA_029267995.1 Micrococcales bacterium | reverse complement strand
CGTGCTCGTCGGGCACCGCGACGACGGTCGCCTGGCGCCAGCAGAACCACACCCCGAAGGCCCCCACGAGGGCGATCCCCACGAGGTCGAGCACGACCGGGCGGGTGTAGAACTGCGGAAGCACCACGACGAGCGCGACCGTCCCCGCGGCGATGAGCGCCGCGATGACGATCGTGACGACCCGCGCGAAGCGGGGCCGGAACGGGGCGTAGGGGTTCGTCATAGTCGACACGCGTGGATCGAGGTCACGAGGATCGCCCGTGCGCCGACCGCGTAGAGCTCGTCCATGACCTTGTTCGTCTCGTCGCGACGCACCATGACGCGCACCGCGGCCCAGCCCTGGTCGTGCAGCGGGGAGACGGTCGGCGACTCGAGGCCGGGGGTCACCGCGACGGCCCGGTCGACGAGCTCGAGCGGCACGTCGTAGTCCATCAGGACGTACTGGCGGGCGGTGAGCACACCCTGCAGGCGACGCGCGAGCACGTCGAGACCCGCGGGCGGCTCCTCCCCCGCACGGCGCACGAGCACCGCCTCCGACTCCAGGATCGGCTCGCCGAACACCTCGAGGCCCGCGGCGCGCAACGTCGTGCCCGTCTCGACGACGTCCGCGACGACGTCCGCGACGCCGAGCCGCACGGCCGTCTCGACCGCGCCGTCGAGGCGCACGACGCCCGAGTGGACGATGCCGCGCTCGGCGAGGTAGTTCTCGACCAGGATCGCGTAGCTCGTCGCGATGCGCCGGCCCGAGATGTCGGTGTGCTCGGTCATCGTCCCGACGGGAGCGGCGAAGTGGAAGGTCGAACGGCCGAAGCCGAGCGGGAGGTGCTCGACCGCGGGCGAGCCCGAGTCGAGCAGCAGGTCGCGACCCGTGATGCCGACGTCGACCGTGCCGGCGCCGACGTACACCGCGATGTCCCGGGGACGCAGGAAGAAGAACTCGACCCCGTTCTCGGGGTCGGGAAGCACGAGCTCGCGCGTGTCGCGACGCTTGCGGTACCCGGCCTCGCTGAGCATCTCGACGGCGGGTTCGGACAGGGACCCCTTGTTGGGGACGGCAACTCGAAGCATGGCAGGGCTCACAGGTAGCGGTAGACGTCGTCGAGGGTCAGCCCCCGGGAGAGCATGAGGACTTGCGCGTGGTACAGCAGCTGGGCGATCTCCTCGGCGGTCTCCTCATCGCTCTGGAACTCGGCGGCCATCCACGCCTCGGCCGCCTCCTCGAGGACCTTCTTGCCGATCGCATGGACGCCGGCGTCGAGGGCCTTGACGGTGCCGGAGTCGGCAGGGCGCGTACGCGCCTTCTCGGAGAGCTCGGCGAACAGGGACTCGAAGGTCTTCACGAGGGACCAGCCTAGGCCCTCGTGGTCACGGCGCGGGCGCGGCGTCCGGCGCGTGGCCCGTGAGCCCGCGCAGCGCGAGCGCGGTCGCGACCGCGGCCTGGGCGGCCTCGAAGCCCTTGTCCTCCGAGGAGCCGGGCAGGCCCGCGCGGTCGAGAGCCTGCGCCTCGTCGTCGCACGTGAGCACACCGAAGCCGACCGGGACGCCGGTCGCAAGAGCGACCTGGGTCAGGCCGTCGGTCGCCGCGGAGCACACGTAGTCGAAGTGCGGGGTGCCCCCACGGATCACGACGCCGAGGGCGACGACGGCGTCCGCGCCCGAGCGCGCCGCGGCCTGGGCCACGACGGGCAGCTCGAAGGACCCGGGGACCGTGACGACCTCGTGGTCGCTCACGCGGGCCGCCTCGAGGCCGCGCAGGGCGCCGTCGACGAGCCCGCCCATCACCTGGGCGTGCCAGCTCGCGGCGACGACGACGACGCGCAGGCCGCGCCCGTCGAGGTCGAGGTCGGGGCTTCCTGCTCCGCTCATGAGTTCTCCTCCGTGCTGCTCGCACCGCTGCTCGCGGTCATGTCGATCCAGTGGCCCATGCGCTCGGCCTTCGTGCGCAGGTACGTCTCGTTCTCGGGGCTGCGCCCGACCTGGAGCGGGGCGGTCTCGAGCACCTGGACGCCGCTCGCCTGGAGCCCTGCGACCTTGGCGGGGTTGTTGGTCATCAGGCGCACCCGGTCGATCCCGAGCTCGCGCAGGATCGCCGCGGCAGCCCCGTACTCGCGCCGGTCGACGGGCCAGCCGAGCTCGAGGTTCGCGTCGATCGTGTCGCGCCCCGCGTCCTGGAGGGCGTAGGCGTCGATCTTGCCGAGGAGCCCGATCCCCCGACCCTCGTGGCCACGCAGGTAGACCACGACTCCACCCTCGCGTGCGACGCGGGCGATCGCCCCGTCGAGCTGGGGGCCGCAGTCGCAGCGCAACGAGCCGAAGGCGTCGCCCGTGAGGCACTCGGAGTGCACGCGCACGAGCGGGGCGCCCTGCCACGCGACCTGCGAGACGAGCGCCGCGTGCGCCGCGCCCGTGCGCAGGTCGCGGAAGCCGTGGATGCGCAGCTGCCCGTGCTTCGTGGGCAGCGCGGCCTGGCCCGTGCGCTCGACGCGCGGTAGGGCGTCGTCGTCGGCGGGAGCGAGCTCGGGCAGGTCGCCGTGCTCGCGGCGCCACGCGATGAGCTGGGCGATCGTGATGACCACGAGGCCGTCCCGCTCGGCGAGCTCGATCGCGGCCGGCAGGCGCATCATCGACCCGTCGTCGTGGACGAGCTCGGCGATCGCGGCGACCTCCTCGAGGCCCGCGAGGCGGCACAGGTCGACCGCGGCCTCGGTGTGCCCCGCGCGGTGCAGCACTCCCCCGGGGATCGCACGCAGCGGCAGGACGTGGCCGGGGCGGATGAGGTCGGCCGCGGTCGCGCTCGGGTCGGCGAGCACCTGGATCGTGCGGGTGCGGTCCGCGGCGGAGATGCCCGTCGTGATGCCCTCGGCGGCGTCGACCGTGACGGTGTACGCGGTGCGGCGCGGGTCCTGGGAGTGCGGGACCATGAGCGGCAGGTCGAGCGCGTCGGCACGTGCTGCGGTCATGGGGGCGCACAGGTAGCCCGAGGAGTGCCGGATGGTCCATGCGACCCACTCGGTCGTCGCGGTCTGGGCGGCCAGGACGACGTCGGCCTCGTTCTCGCGGTCCTCGCTGTCCGCGACGAGCACGGGACGCCCCGCGCGCAGCTCGTCGAGGGCTTGCTCGACCGTCGCGAGCCTCATGAGTGGTCCTCGGTCGCGGGCGCCGTCTCGAGCAGGCGCTGGGTGTACTTCGCGAGCACGTCGGTCTCGAGGTTGACGCGCGTGCCCGGAGCGGCGGCGCCGAGCGTCGTGACCTCGAGCGTCGTGGGGATGAGGGAGACCCCGAACCAGTCGTCGCCGACGTCGGTCACGGTGAGCGAGACGCCGTCGACGGTGATCGCTCCCTTGCGCGCGACGAGGCGCGCGAGGTCTCGGGGCAGCTCGACGACGACGTCGTCCCAGCGCGGCCCTGGCGTACGGGAGCGGACCGTGCCCACGCCGTCGACGTGGCCCTGCACGACGTGGCCGCCGAGGCGGGAGTCGACGCGCAAGGATCGCTCGAGGTTGACCCGCGAGCCGGGCTCGAGCGCGCCGAGCGTCGTGTGCCGCAGGGTCTCGGGCATGACGTCCGCGGTGAAGGTCCCGTCGCCCGCGAGGCTCGTCACCGTGAGGCACACCCCCGAGACGGCGATCGAGTCCCCGAGGCCGGCGTCGGAGGAGACGAGGGGGCCGCGCACGTGGAGGCGGGAGTCCGTGCCGCCGTCGAGCAGCTCGACGGCGAGGACCTCGCCGACCTCTTCGACGATTCCGGTGAACATGGTGCTCCTAGCTCTCGTGGGTCTCGGCGTGGGCTGCGGGGGGACGCGGCGCCTCGGGTGGGGGCGTCGCGCGTGCGGGAGGTGCTGGGGTGGGCGCGGGCGGTGCGGGGCCGGGTGGCACCGTCTTGGTCGTGCCGGGCTTCGCCGGGGCAGCGACGAGCAGGACGTCGGGCCCGAGGCGGTGCGTCTCGAGGGTCTCCCACCGCACCGCATGGTCGATCGAGGTGATCGCGAGGTCGCCGATCGCGCTCGGCCCTGCACCGAGCAGGACGGGGGCGAGGTAGGCGTGCAGCTCGTCGACGAGCCCTGCGCGGACGAAGGCCGCGGCGAGCGTCGGGCCGCCCTCGACGAGCACGTGGCGTACCTCGCGGGCGTCGAGGGTCGCGAGCACCTCGGCGGGGTCGTGCGTGCGCACCTGGACGAGCTCTCCCCCGGGTCCGTGCAGCGCCGCGCCTGCGGGAAGGTCACGGTGCCCGACGACGACGCGCAGCGGCTGGTGCGTGTGGAGGGTGCCGTCCGGGGCCCGTGCGGTGAGGCTCGGGTCGTCGGTCAGGGCCGTCCCCGTGCCCACGACGATCGCGTCGACCTGGGCGCGCACGGTGTGCGCGTGCGCACGGGACTCGGGTGAGGTGATCCACCGGCTCGAGCCGTCCGCCGCGGCGACGCGCCCGTCGAGGGTTGTCGCGGTCTTGAGGGTCACGAAGGGCCGGTGCTGCTCGACCGCGGTGAGCCACGTACGCACGAGCTGGCGCCCCCGGGCCTCGTCGACGGGGCCGACGACGTCGACGCCCGCCGCGCGCAGCCGAGCGGCACCTCCCGAGGCGGGGGCGTTCGGGTCGGCGAGCGCGAAGACGACGCGCCGCACCCCCGCGGCGAGGAGCGCTTCGCTGCACGGTCCGGTGCGGCCGGCGTGGTTGCAGGGCTCGAGGGTCACGACGGCGGTCGTGCCGCGCGGGTCGATGCCGTGGGCGCGGGCGTTGTCGAGCGCGGCTGCCTCGGCGTGCGCGGTGCCTGCGCCGCGGTGGAAGCCCGAGGCGAGCTCGGTGCCGTCGTCGGCGAGCAGGACGCAGCCGACGCGGGGGTTGGGACCGTGCGCGGGGCCCAGCCGGGCGAGCTCGAAGGCGCGGTCGAGGGCCGTCCGCTCGGCGGGGGCGAGGGCCAGCAGCGCGCCGTCGCGTGGCTCGTGTGCCATCCGTCCTCCCTCGTCGCGTCCTGACGCTCCGGGGGGACGGGCTGCATGCCGTCGCGAGCCCCACGAGGGGGCTCGTTCGTGCTTCCTCCCATCCGGACTTTCACCGTCGGTCCTGGAGTTCCACCAGGTCAACCACTCGCACGTACTGTCACGAGCGGGTCGCGGACTGTCACCGCCGGCTCGGACTTTCACCGACCCCGGAGCACGATCTACTCGCTGTCCAGCATGCCACCGTGGACCTCACGAGTCACCTTGCGTGGGCGAGGTGTTCGTCACGTGGTCGCGGCGGGTCCCTCGGCGCGAGAGTGCCAGCGCGACGGCGGGGCGAGCGAGCGCCTAGGGGCGGGCGAGCGAGCGCAGCGTCGCGATCTCGGCGGGGATGTCCGGCGCGCCGTAGATCGCCGAACCGGCGACGAACACGTTGGCGCCCGCCTCGGCGGCGCGTCCGATCGTGTCGCGCGAGATGCCGCCGTCGACCTGGATCCACACGTCGAGGTCGCTCGCGGAGAGCAGGGCGCGTGCCGCGCTGATCTTGGGCAGCTGGTCGTCCATGAAGGACTGGCCACCGAAGCCAGGCTCGACGGTCATGACGAGGAGCATGTCGATCTCGGGCAGGAGGTGCTCGACCTCCTCGAGCCGGGTCGCGGGCTTGATCGCCATGCCGGCCCGCGCGCCGAGCCGACGGATCTCGCGAGCGACCTTCGCGGGGTCGGCAGCGGCCTCGACGTGGAAGGTGACGGACTGTGCGCCCGTCTCGGCGTACCGGGGTGCCCAGCGGTCGGCATCCTCGATCATGAGGTGCACGTCGAGCGGGAGCGGGCTGACCTCGCGGATCCGCTCGACGACCGGCAGCCCGATCGTGAGGTTGGGCACGAAGTGGTTGTCCATGACGTCGACGTGGACCCAGTCGGCGTCGGCGATCGCCGTGATGTCCCGCTCGAGGTTCGCGAAGTCGGCGGACAGGATGCTCGGGTTGATGAGCGTGGGAACGGTAGGCACGCTCCAACCCTAGGGCGAAAGCTGCGCAAGCCGTGGCCCGGTGCGTTGCTGCCCGGCGCGCGTTCACGAGCGCGACTGCACGTGCGGTGGGTAGCTGAGCTCGATGATCGCGTCGAACGCGGCCTCGATCGCGGACTCGGCGAGCTGGACAGGGTCTCGGTCCCCGAGGTCGTGGGCACGCATGGTCGAGGGCTCGGCAAGCTGGATCTTGTCCGCCGTCGGGAGATCGGTGGCGCGGTCGGCCGGGAGATCGGTGGCGCGTCCGGTAGGCGGCGGGTCCGCTCGTCGCGGGGCGGGGAGCGGCGGTGCCGTGCTTGTTGCGCGCAAGCCCGCTGGAGTTGTCGTTCGGACCGTGTGGCGGCCCGTCGATCGGGTCGGACTCGAGCTCGGACCTCGCACGGGGCTCGTCGTGGTGTCTGCCGGCGGTCTACCGGGACTTGTCGCGGTGTCTGGCGACGGGTCACCAGGACTTCGCTCCGGGTCCGTCCCCGGTGTGGTGGTCTGCTGCCAGCCCCGTGCTTGCTTCGTGTAGTTGCAGCCCGCGCACAGCCCTTGGCCGTTCTCCGCCGTGGTCTGCCCACCCTGCTCGACCGGAGTGACGTGGTCGAGGTGTGCGACGGGCGCGTCGCACCAAGGCATGCGGCAGAGCCCTTGGTCACGGATGCGCAGGAGTGCCGCGAGGGATCGAGGGAAGTTTCGGGCGCGCGAGTCCATCGCGACCACGTTGCCGGCGGGATCCGTGAACAGTCGACGAACCCACGCCCCGAGCCTGGCCCCGTCGTCCGAAGGTGCGGCGGACCCGGTTCGCGGGGTTGAGCTCGCTCCCGGTGGATCGACACCGGCACCACCACCGAGATCTGGGGGTTCACTCCCTCCCGCGAATCGAGCACGCTCGCCCGCACCGTCGATCTCGATGGCTCGTGCGACGAGCTCGCGGGCGAGCTGGGCGGGCATCCGGTACCCGCCGTCGACGGCGGCCGGCGCGTGCCCTGCGCCGAGCAAGGTCTCATCACTCATGGTCAAGGTGACCGCGACCGGGACCGCGTCGGCCGTGGACTGCCCGGTGACCCGCTCGACGAGGGAGTCGGCCATGATCTGGCCCGTACCCCGCTCGTCACCGCGTGCGGTCGCTGACTGGGCGTGGGTGCGCAGCGCTGCGAGCGTCGCGACGCCCTGGGCGAGGGGCAGGAGTGCAGTGAGGTAGGTCATCGACCCGGGCGCGGGGCGCAGCGTCACGTTCCGCTCGGTCGCGGTGCGCTCGGCCTGGTGGACGAAGGATGCAGGATCGAGACGGTAGGCGTGCTCGCGCGCCAAGGCCACGAGCCGGCGGGTCCCCACGCCCTCGAGGCTCGCCGGGTCACCGCACACGAGCGCGTCGACCTCGGCGCGGCCCTCCCGGTCGAGGCATGCGGTCTCGCGGACGAGCAGCATCGCCCGGTACTCGTTGAGCCGACCGGAGCCGAGCGCTGCGAAGGTCCGGGGCATCTCGCGCACGAGGGCCTCCGCCATCCCCACGAGGATCCCTCCGCGGTGCGGCGACTCACGGCGCGCGAGCGCCACCTGCCCCACTGCGGAGCGGCGCGCTCGGCGGGTGGCACGTTCGATCGCACCGCGACGCGTGCTTGCCGAGGCGTCGGGATCGACCGACCGCGCTGCTCTCGCACGCGCAAGGTCGACCTCGGCGTCGACCAGCTGCACCGCAAGCTCCGCCTGAGCGGCGCAGGCCGCGTCCTTGAGGTCCTCGAGAGCGCGCATGGCCTCGACCCACGAGGCAGGTTCGTTGTCCCCGGCCTCCCCTACCGTCTCCCACAGCTGCCGGGTGGCGCTGGCCACCGCGCGCAGGGCTCTCGGCGTGCCACGGTCACGCGCACTCCCCGCCGTGCCGTGCTCACGCGAACTAGCCGCCATGCCGAGGCCATGCGCACTTCCCGTCGCCATCGCACGCGCGCCGCCCTCGGCGCCGGGCGATCGGAGATCGGGAGAAGGGGTCATACCTGAACGATATAGTACATATGTACGAACAGTCAACCCCGGGCCCGATCGGTCCCGGGAAGGTAGCCCGTGCTCACCGCTTGCGAAGGAGCGCGAGGAACATCGCGTCTGTCCCGTGCACGTGCGGCCACAGCTGGACGTCGAGGCGGTCCGCGAGCTCGATCTCGCGCGGAGGCACGGTATGTGCCGAGTCCTCATGCGCCTCCCCGGCCGACGGCTGGCCGGAGGGTGAGGACCCCCGGGCAGGGACCCCACTCGGCCCCGCGACGACCGCTCGCACGACGACCCTCGCGTCCACGATCTCGACGTCGGTGCGCCCGCGCACGACGTCCTCGACCACGAGGTGCGTCTCGGCGACGTGCGGCGAGCAGGTCACGTAGGCGACCACTCCCCCGGGCCGCACCGCGTCGAGCGCGGATCCGAGCAGCTCGCGCTGGAGCGGACCGAGACCGGCGAGGTCGCTCGGCCGGCGCCGCCACCGCGACTCGGGCCGGCGGCGCAGCGCCCCGAGCCCCGTGCACGGCGCGTCCACGAGCACCCGGTCGTAGGCCCCCGGTTCATGCTGCCCCACGTCGCGCCCGTCACCGTGACGCACCTCGACCACTCCGTCCGGGAGTGCCGTGACGGCACGACGCACGAGACGCGCCCGGTGTTCGGCAACCTCGTTCGCGACGAGCCGAGCCCCACGCTGCGCGGCGATCGCCCCGAGCAGCGCGGCCTTGCCGCCAGGCCCCGCGCACAGGTCGAGCCATGCCTCGTCAGGCCCGTCGAGCGGTGCCGCGGCGAGCGCGAGCGCGACAAGCTGCGACCCCTCGTCCTGGACCCCGACGCGCCCCTCGCGCACGCTGCGCAGGGCACCCGGGTCGCCGCCCTCGATCGTGAAGGCCGTGGGTGCCCAGGCGCCGGGTGTGGCCTGCTCGGGGAGGTCGTCGGCGGTGGCGAGGCCAGGTCGTGCGACGAGTGTCACGCGAGGTGCGGTGTTGTCGGCCTCGAGCAGCGCGGCGAGCTCACCCGGGTCACGTCCGTTCGCGACGAGGGCCCCGCGCAGCGCACGCACGAGCCACGCGGGGTGGGACGCGACCACGGCGAGTCGTTCCTCCTCGGCGTCCCCTGCAGGGTCTGCGGCCGCCGCGACGAGGTCGAGCCACTCCTCGAGCGGACGTTCGCTCACGCGGCGCAGCACCGCGTTGACGAACTGCCCCGAGCCCGCCCCCGTGCGCAGGCGCGCGAGACCGACGGTCTCCGAGACCGCGGCGTGGGGTGCGACGCGCATCCCGAGCAGCTGGTGGCACCCGAGCCGCAGGATGTCCAGCACCGCGGCGTCGATCTCGCCGAGCGGCCGCTGCGAGCACTGCTCGAGGACCGCGTCGTACCGCCCGCGCAGCCGCAGGGTCCCGTACGCGAGCTCGGTCGCGAAGGCCGCGTCACGACCTGCGATCTTGCG